>JAYVMM010000138.1:0-3809 GCA_043758975.1 Planctomycetota bacterium
GGCGGCGCCGTTAGCGCCGCCGCCGGCGGTGCGGCTGCGAGCGGCGCGGATGCTGGTGCAGCATCCTGGGCCACAGCATCGACCGCCTTGTCCGTGCCATTGAACTTCTTGGTGCCGTCGCCAACGGCACCGACGTAGGACGCACGGTCGGCGTGCGCCAGCGCCGCCTCGTACGGGGTCGTTGGTGGCGCCCCCGCCGCACGGGCCTTGGCGGAGGCGGGCGGAAGCGTGTCCGCAGGAGACGGTGCGCCGAAGGTGACGCTGGGCACCGCCGGCGGGGGCGACGCGGCGCTAGGCTGGGCCGCCTGCTCGAGCTGGGCGAGTGTCGGCGTTCCCGCGCGCTGGCGTGTCGCCGGTGCCGGCGACGCTGCCGCTGGAGCGAGCTGGGTGAGGGCTACCCCACCCTTCCCATCGCTGGCGGCGGGGGCGTCCGCAGGGGCGCCAGCGCTCAGCCCGGCGGTGGCGCCCGCGGGTCCGGTCGGGGCATTCGCCGTGAGCACCTCGCTGCGTACGCCGACCGCGCTCCCCTGCTTGCGCAGCGGGCGTTCCGCATCCCGCTCGAGGCTGTTCTTGGCGAGCGCATCGCTGCCGTCGAGCTGGCGCTGGCGTTCACGCTCCGGTTGGCCCGCCGGCGCGAGCTGTTTGTCCGCCTCCCGCATCTCCTGGGCCTGGGAAGCGACACGTCCGCGTTTCTCGCTGGCGTGGTTCGGCTGCACCACGAGCGGCGCGGGCGTGGTTGTCGATGCGGGCCTGTGCTTTGCAACCTCCCCCCCCTCCGGCGCAGCGCCCGGCAGCAGCACCACCACCATCAGCATTGCGGCAAGCCCGGCGCAGGCGGCAGCCAGGCTCCAGCGCAGGATCCTCGCCGAGCGCGCCGGACTGGCCGCGCGGCTGATGGCGGCGCGCTGGGCAGGGGTGAGCGACGGCACCTCGAGGGTGTCGAGCTCGCGCGCCAGCTCGCTGGCCAGCTGCGCCCCGAGCGCCCGGGTGCGCTCGACCTCGCGCCGGGCCTCCTCGGCCTCGGGGGTGTCTTCGGCGAGCAGGCGCTCGACCTCGGCGCGCTCATCGCTGGCGAGCTCGCCGAGGGCGTAGGCGGTGAGGCGGGTTGCATGTTGATCCTGTGGTGAGGGCTGGTTCATGGCTGGGCTCCGGCGCCCAGGGCATGCCCTGGCGCGAGGCGGGCGCGCAGGCTCTTGATCCCGATGTGGATCAGGTAGCCGACGTTGGTGACCGAGAGGTTGGTGATGCGGCTGATCTCCTGGTAGGAGAGGCCCTGCTGGAATTTCAGGCGGATGCAGTCCTGCTGGTTGGGCGGCAGCGCGCTCAGGGCGCCGAGCACGCCTTCGATAGCTTCGCTGCGCTCCATCTCGACCGCCGGCGAGGGCGCAGTTGCAGGTTCGGCGAGCTGGGGTTCGGCAAGCTGGTGCATCGGGCGGTCCTTGCGCAGGCGGTCGATGGCGCAGTTGCGGCAGACCGTGAACAGCCATTCGGCCAGCCGCCCCTCGAGCGCGGCGCGCTCCTGTTTGCACAGGCGCAGGAAAGTGTCCTGGACCGCATCACGCGCGTCGTCGGCGTCGCCCAGCAGGCGCCAGGCGTAATGCGTCAACGGGCGCTCGAAGCGCTCGACACACTCCTCGATCCACTCAGCAGGTGCGCTCATAGGCTTGCGTCATCCACTATCACGGGCGGGCAGTGGTGGCATTAGGACCTTTTTCGCTGGCCCTGGCGGAGCTGCTGGACGTTCTCTCAAGACGTTCGTGCACAATCGGTTGCGTCGCGACTTCGGCTTTGGTTACGGCTTTGGCTACGGCTTGACGCCGCTGAGGGCGCCGCAGTGGACCAGCGTGGGGACCATCTCGCCGGCCTGGAGCCCGGCGGCAGCGAGCATGCCGCGGTACTCCTGGGCGCTGTAGGCGCGGCCCTCGGTGACGGCGAAGAGGTTGGCCGAATAGAGCGCGATGGCGAGCGGACCATCGAGGGCGTCGTTGAGGAAGACGTCATGGATCACCAGCCGTCCGCCGCGTGGCAGCACCGCGGCGAGGCGCGCGATGAGCGCACGGCAGGTGGGCACATCCCAGTCGTGCAGGATGTTCGACAGCAGGATGGTCTGCGCGCCGGTGGGCACCGGATCGCTGAACATGTCGCCCGGGATGAGCTCGAGGCGGTCGGATACGCCGTATGCCAGCGCCATCTCGGCGGCGACCTTGAGCACCTGCGGGCGGTCCCACACGCGCGCGCGCAGGCGCACATGGCGCTGGAGCAGGGCGATCGAATAGATGCCGGTGCCGCCGCCGACATCGAGCAGCAGCTCGGCGCCGCCGAGGTCGAGGCGCTCGGCGAGCAACGGCGCGACGTTCTTCGCCCGTCCGGCGAGTGCGAGGGTGAGCCGGCGCGCACTCGCCTCCTGCTCCATCGCCGAATCCATGCCCTGGCGGTAGATGTAGGCCACGCCGTTGCCGGTGAGCGCATCCGCCGCTTTCGCCGCGCCTGCCGGACGGTCGCTGCGCAGGCGCTCGACCATGCCCAGCACCCCGGGGCTGTCGGCGCCAAGGCCGATGTAGTCGGCGACCGCAAAATAGGCGTCCGGGTCGAGGTGCTCGCGCGCGAGCGCGGTGAGCTCGAGACGCCCGCCCGCACCATCAACAATCAGGCCCATCGCGCGCAAGGCGGTGAACAGCACCATCGCCGGACGCTCGGCGAGGCCGAGGCGCTCGCGTGTCTCGGCCATGGTCAGCGGACGCTGGACGAGCAGCGCGAAGACCTTGAGGTGGTGGACAGCGGCATTGAGCAGATCGCTGGCGTAATGCGCACGGCTGAGCTCGAAGAGTGCGGTGGGATCGCTGTCCGGCGCGTTCAGGGCGTTGAGCATCACAGGGTTATAGGTTTGCTGCGGGAAAGCAAAACCTCGATGTGGGCGGCCTGCGCGCGAGCGGCGGGCAGGCCCTCGCCAGCCTTGACAGCGGCGCTCTGGAGGGGAAAGGTGGCGGCAAGGAGTCCTGCCATGACACGCGTTATCACCAGCGACCACAAGGGCCCGGTCGAAATCAAGGTCGGCGGCGAGAGCAAATGGGTATGCATGTGCGGACTCTCCAAGAGCAAGCCGTTCTGCGACGGCGGGCACAAGGCCTGCGCCGGCGAGGAGCCGGGCAAGATCTACCGCTACCTCGACGGCAAGCGCACCGAGATCACGCTCTAGCCGCTGCCGCTGCCGCTGCCGCTGCCAATGCCAATGCCGCCGACGCGCACCGGCGCCAGCCAGCCCGCCGCAGAGACACCAGTCATTTCCCCTGGCTGCCTGTCTGGCGGCGGTTAAGGTCCGACTGCTCCGGCGCAGGTATCTACCCTCGGTGAGGAATTCGCGGTGGCCCAGGCCCAGTCAGAGGACGCACATAGCGATGACGGCGCCCTGGTGGCGGCGATCATCGCCGGCGACCAGCAGGCGATGGCGCAGCTCTATGAGCGCTACAGCCCCCGGGTGCTGGCCCTCGCGCTGCGCATCCTGCGCGACCGCGCCAGCGCCGAGGAGCTGCTCAACGATGTCTTTATCGAGCTGTGGAATCGTTGCGATCGTTACGATGCGCAGCGCGGCTCACTGTCCACCTACCTGCTCACCCTGGCGCGCAGCCGGGCCATCGACCGCCTGCGCGCCAAGCGCCGCCAGCAGACGGTTCCCCTGCCCGCGGGCGGCCTGGGCGAGGGTGAGGGCGCAGCCCACGACGCAGTGGCGGTCGATGACGACCGCCAGCACCTCGCCGCCGGGTTGGCCGAACTGAGCGGCGAGCAGCGCCAGGCGCTCGAACTGGCGTACT
>JAYVMM010000139.1:0-3943 GCA_043758975.1 Planctomycetota bacterium
CAGTGGCTCCAGCCCGCCCGGCACCAGGCCGGCGGCGGCGCTGGCGGCGCTGGCGAGAGCGAGGGCGGCGACATGGGCAGCCGGGTGCTGCAACGGGGCACTCATGCCGGCCCATCGTGCGCAGTCGACCGCGAAGGGGCAAGCATAGAGCGTGGCTGCGGGTGGGCCCCGGCAATCTCCGGCGCGCCAGCGCGCGCCGGAGATTGCCGCGCGCGCGTGCCGGGGTAGCGTGCAGGCGGCGCATCGCGCCCGCGGGCGGCGCCGCCCGCACCGGAGGTCCCGCCATGCCCGCTGCCGTCCCCCCCGCCGCCAGCCTCGCCGGGAGCGCCGGCTCAGCCGGGACCAGGTCCGCGCGCGTGGTGCGCACCACCAAGGAAACCGACATCGCCGCCAGCTGGGACCTCGACCGCTGCGCCGCCTCAAGCATCAGCACCGGCATCGGCTTCCTCGACCACATGCTCGAGGCCCTGGCCAAGCACAGCGGCACCACCCTCGAGGTGGCCTGCACAGGCGATCTGCACATCGACGGCCACCACACCACCGAGGACGTCGGCATCGTGCTCGGCCAGTGCCTGCGCGAGGCGCTCGGCGAGCGCCTCGGCATCGAACGCTTCGGGCACATGGCCTGCCCGCTCGACGAGGCGCTGGTGGAGGCGACCATCGACATCTCCGGACGCCCCTACCTGGCCTACGGCCTGAAGCCCGAGGCGGCGGCTCTCGGCAGCTGGGCGACCGAACTGGTGCCGGAGTTCTTCGGCGGCTTCACCGACAATGCGCGCGTCTGCTTGCACCTGCACCAGCTGCACGGGCGCAATTCCCACCACATCGTCGAGGCCGGCTTCAAGGCCTTCGCGCGCGCCCTGCGCCAGGCGGTGCGGGTCAGCGGGGTGGGCGTGCCGAGCACCAAGGGCATGCTCGCCTGATGCCGCGCCTGCCTCGCGCTGGCGCGCTCACTCTCAGGTCGCCGCGCGCGCGGCCAGAGCTGCCGCCACTCCGGGGCTGACTAGGCCGTCGAGCGGTAGGCGTGCGCTGAGCACCTGGCGCACCAGGCGCGAGCTGAGGTGGAGGTGCGAGCTACGCGACGGCAGCAGCAGGGTGTCGAGGCCCTGGGCGCGGTTGACCTCGGCCATCGCTTGCTCGGCTTCGAGGTCGGCGGCATTGCGCAGCCCGCGCAGGAGCACGCCGCAACCATTGGCGGCGGCGAAGGCGGTAGTGGCGCCCTGGTAGGTGGCCACGCGCACGTTGGCCAGCCCGGCGCATTCGCCGCGCAGCAGCGCCACCCGCTGCTCGGGCGCGAGGAAGCCCTGCTTGTCCGGGTTGCACGCCACTCCCACCACCAGCTCGTCGAGCAGCGCAACGGCGCGGCGGATGAGATCAAGGTGGCCGAGGTGGGGGGGGTCGAAGCTGCCCGCGAACAGCGCTTTCATGATGGCCGGGCGCGCGCCAGGCCTGCTAGCGCGCGCTGTCCTCGATGCGGGCGATGAGGTCGGCGGTGAGGGTCTCCTCGCCACCGCCGTCGAGGTGGACGATGCGCACGGACTGCAGTACGCCGTCGGGATCAACGCGCTTGAAGATCACATAGCACACCAGGCTGCCGCCGTTCTTGAAGATGATGCGGCTGGGCTTGCCGAGGTCGGAGGGCCCCTGCTCGGGCGTCCCGCCGGGCTTTTTTCCCTCGTTGCCGCCGGCGGTGGGGGCGTCGCCGCCGGGGGCGGGCTTGTCGCCGTCCTTCGGCTTGTCCTTCGCGTTCGCCTTATTCTCCAGATCCTTGAGCTTGGCCGCCTGGTCGGCGAGCTGCTTCTTATCCGCCTTGTCGCGCGTACGCGCGCCCAGCCAGGTCGACCAGTCGGCGCCGCTGTCGGAGACCGGGTAGCCGGGATAGCCCGGGCCGGCGTTGAACAGTCCCGGGGTCAGCCCGGTGCGCGCGCGCAGCGCGAGCACGGCGTCGTCATGGGTCTGGCGGTCGCCGGCGGCCTGCACCAGGCACTTGAGCACGGCATCATCGTAGTCCTTGCCGAGCCCAGCCACCGCGCGCATCGCCTCGCGCTTCTGCGTGCTGTCGTCGCTGCCGAAAGCCTGGCCGAAATCCGTCACCTGCTGGGGATCGGGTGGCGGCGAGGCAGGGGCATCGCCAGCCTGCAGCGCCGGCGCACCGGCGAGCAGGGCGCTGGCGAGCAGGGCGCCAGCCAGCTGGGCGCCGCACCAGGGACGCCGGGGGGGGATGTGGGTCATGGCCTGCTCCTCAGCGCGACGCTGGCTCGTTGACCAGCATGTCCCGGGCGACCTGGCTGGCAACGTCGGAGCCGGCGAGCATGCCGGCGAGGGTGAGGGCGAAGGCGATGGCGGTGCCAGGGCCCTGGCTGGTCACCAGGTTGCCGTCGACCACCACCGCCTGGTCCTTCCACCCCGCCGCGTGGGGTTCGACCTGGGCGCGCACCCCGGGGTAGGACGTGATCTGGCGTCCGGCACATAACTTCCTGGGCACCAGTGCGATAGGAGAGGCGCATATGACCCCGAGCAGACCCCCACCGGCAAGCTGGGCCTGGGCCAGGTCCTGGATCCGCGGGTCGTCGCGGCAGCACGCCGCCGAGCCGCCTCCGCCGGGCAGGTAGACCAGATCGAAGGCCTGGTGGCGCACCTGATCAAGGCGGGTATGGGCGGCGAGCGGCAGGCCTCGGCTGCCGAGGACCACCAGCTCGGCGGTGGTGCTGGCGACCACCACCTGCTGACCGGCGCGCACCAGCACGTCGCCGACGGTGACGGTTTCGATCTCCTCGGCACCGGGCGCGAGCACCACCAGGACCTTCGCCATGCGTCCATCTCCAGAGCGTTCCCGGATTGCACCGGGGCAGCCCGGGCGATGATCAATCCCGGCCCCGAGGTGCAAGGATGGCGGTTTCAACCAGCCTCAGCAGCGCGCGCCGCGCGGGCGCATACCTGCTCGTCGCCGCCGTGGTCCTCGCCGCCGCCGCCGTCAGCCGGCTCGTCGCCAGCGAGGCCGACGATGCCGCATCGCAGGCGCTCATCGAGCGCATCGCCACCGCCCACCGCGCCGTTCTCGGTGTGCAGGGACATGCGCACTGGCGCACCCGCCACACCGACGAACCGGCGGCGGCGGGCAGCCTCCAGGAGGTGCAGTTCGCCCTGCTCTTCCCCGATTGCTACCGCCTGGTGCTCTCCAAGCCCGGCGACCTCGACTCCCGCACGGTGTGGCGCAGCGACGGGGTGACGCTCGAGAAGCTGGACTACCAGTTCCGGGACGCGCCCCCCGACCGCAAGCTCACCCCGGTCAACCACAACGACCGGGAGTTCGCCCGCCTGCTCGCCTGCTTCCGCCTTGATCTGCCGGTGCTGGGCCAAGATTTCACCGTGCATGCCGCCGTCGTCCCCACTGGCGCCGTGCTCACCCTCGCGCCGGTACGCGCGGAGATCGCCGAGAACGTCACCACCCTGACCATCCAGCTCGATGCCGCCTTCCACATCACCCAGCTCGCCTGGAGCGACCCCCAGGGCAACCACGTCGAGGTCACCATCGACAAGGCCGACTGGGACACCCCGCCCGATCCGGCGGTCTTCCACGTCGGCCCGCCCGCGCCCTAGACCGCCGGCGCGCCGCCCGGGCATAGGGTATACTCAGCCAGCATGCAGCACCCCGGATACGACTACAGCGGACTCTTCTTCGAGCGCTGCTATTGCACCGGGGTGACGCGCGCCACCGTGCTGGCGGCGGTGCGCACGCAGGGCTGCCGCACAGTCGATGAGGTCCAGCGCGCCACCGGCGCCTGCACTGGCTGCCGTACCTGCCGCCCTGAGCTCGAGCGCCTGCTCGCCGACGAGGCGCGCGCACACGGCTGACGTGTCACGCTTGGAAACCCCTATTGCCGAGCTAGGTCGCGGAGCAGGCGAATACACGCCCGCTGGCGTTGCCAGTGGGGCGTTTCGC
>JAYVMM010000140.1:0-3715 GCA_043758975.1 Planctomycetota bacterium
ATCTCTCCGGGACCATAGGCGCCACCATGACCGCGGTCAAAGATTTACTCATCGTCCCGGTACCGCCCCAGGGTCGGAGGCCGACTCCGCTGCCATGCCCCAGGATCCTGGGCTCCAGCGGGTTGCGGGGATTTCGGCATCACTGGCGGGGCGCCGCTGATTAGTGCCGATGGAGCCGCACCCCCCGTCCGAGGATCCACGCGGATTGACTTCCGCGCCCAGCGCCGCTGCAGTGCCGGGTATGACCCCCGAGCGCATCGCCGCCCTGGTGGTCGCCGCCCAAGGCGGCGACCGCGAGGCCTTCACCAGCCTGGCGGTCGAGTTCTATCCGCAGCTGGCGGGCTTCCTCGCCTTCCACGCCCCCACCCCGGAGCTGATGGACGAGCTGGTGCAATCCACCCTGGTCACCGCCTTCGAGCACATCGGCGACTATCAACCGCACGGCCATTTCGCCGGCTGGCTCAAGGGCATCGCACGCAACCTGCTCGCCCGCGAGCTCGCGCGTCTGACCCGCCTGACCTCGAGCGACCACGCGGCGATCGCGGGGATGCTCGCCGAGGCGGCGCGCGCCCAGCTCGACAGCGCGCGCGTCGATGACGGCGGCGAGGAGGAACTGCTCGCGCGCCTGCGCCGCTGCTTCGAGAGCCTGCCGGCGCGCACGCGCCAGATCGCCGAGCGCCGCTTCATCGACGCGGTGCCGCTCAACCGCCTGGCCCAGCAGTTCAAGCAGAGCCGCGCGGCGATCGCCAAGATCCTCTTCGTGGTCAAGCGCGACCTGCGCCGCTGCGCCTCCCAGGCGACGCCGCCATGACCGACCTCGACGACCAGCGCCGCTTCGCCGAACTGGCCGAACTGCTGCTCGATGGCGAGCTCGAGGCGGGCGACGCCGCCGAGCTCCGCGCCCGCCTCGCCGCCGCGCCGGCGGCAGTGGCCGAGCTGAGGAGCGCGGTGCAGGATCATATGCTTTTGCGCGCCGCCCTGAGCCCGGGCGATTCCGGGCAGCTCGCCATGCGCACCCGCTATCTGCTCGACTCCTGGCGACCGGCGAGCCGTACGGTGGCGGCACAGGCGGTGCTCGCGCGCATGGACCGGCGGCGGCGCTGGGCGCGCACACGGTTCTGGGTCGGGGTGGCGGCGGCGGCGGTGCTCCTGGTGCTGTGCCTGCCCGGCGTGCGCCAGCTGCTGCTCGCGCCCGCGCTCCCCGCCGACGCCCAGGCGCCGTTGCTCGCCGAGGTCCAGGGCGAGGTCCGCCTCGCCAGCGGCCTCGCTCTGCGCGGCGGCGAGCACATCAGCATCGATGCCACCCTCACCGCCGGGCCGGGCGCGGCGGCGACCCTGGTGTGGGGCGATGGCACGCGCCTGGCCCTTACCGGCGGCACCACCCTCACCCGCCTGGGCGGACCCGGCCAGAGACTGAAGCTGCGCGACGGCACGGTGGTGGTGCACGCCGCCCACCGCTCGCCAGCGGAGGCGCTTGAGCTGGTCTGCCCGGATGCCACCGCGCGCGTCGTCGGCACGGTATTCAGCGCCACCGTCAGCGCCGGGCGCAGCCGGCTCGAGGTCAGCGAAGGGCTGGTGCGTTGGAGCCGCAGCGCGGACGAGGCGTGGTCGCTGGTCGGCGCCGGCCAGCGCGTCGAAGCCGCCGCGCTGCCCCTGGCGCGCGCGCTGCTGCTGCCCAACGAGCAGCTCGCCGCGCTGCATGCGGCGCTCAGCGCGGGGCGCGAACCGTGGGCTGGCTCCTGGGCCATTCTCCAGGCCCAGGCGGCGCGCTGGCGCGGCCAGGCGCCGCCGCCGCCGGAGGCCATCGACGTCCCCGCCTACGGTTCGCCCGGATCCGGGCACAACACCGCGCGCAGCAGGCTCTTCGCTCTCACCCAGCCCCTGCTCGGGCTCGCCCTCGCCGCGCGCCTGGGCGGCGACGCCCAGCTGGCCGCCGCCGCTCATCAGTGGCTGGATAGCGCCACCCGACTGACCCTCAGCGGCCACGATGGCGACGTGCTCTGCTGCGACATGCTCACCATCTATGGTCTTCAGAGCGCAGACCTGTTGCGCGCGCAGCCGGGCTGGAGCACAGAAGACGATCGTCTGATCGCCCGCTGGATCGAGCTCACCCTCTCGCCCGCGGCCCAACGGCTGGCCGCCCAGACCCCAGCCAACGCACGGCTGCGCGGCCTCGCCGCGGAGATGACCATCGCCGCCTGGCAGGGCGGACAGCGGCGGCTCGCCGCGCTGATGGAGGAGGTGCGCGCTACCATCGCCAGCCAGCTCACGCCCGCCGGGGTGGCCCGGATGCGCGCCGGCCCTGAGGGCGACCAGCAGATATTCCAATGCTGCAGCTTCGCCCTGCTGTGCGCCGATCTCGCGCGCATCGCCGTCGACG
Organism: Planctomycetota bacterium; assembly: GCA_043758975.1. Lineage (GTDB taxonomy): Bacteria > Planctomycetota > UBA11346 > UBA11346 > UBA11346 > BOG-1363. Next base: position 2,381 of record JAYVMM010000140.1, read on the forward strand.
ACACCACCCCGCCGCCGCCGGCGTGGGCCGGCGCGCTGCAGGAATGCAATAGCCTCGCCGCGAGCGCGTCGCCGGACAGCCAGCTGGGCTTCTTCGCCCGCGCCTTCGCCGGGCCCGGCCCGTGGCGGCTGCCGGCGGCGAGCGGCGAGGCCGCGGATGCCGATCCCCTGGTCCTGACCTACGGCTGGTACTTCCCCACCCTGGTGGCCCGCGACGCGCGCTGGAAAGCCCTCGCTGCTGATTTCTAAGCTGCGCTCTCCGCTGGGGTTGCGGAGAAGTCCGCACCATCGCAGCGAATCCGGCGATTGGCCTTCAATAGCGAACCCGCGAGGACCCACCCATGGCCCCGACCTGGCTCCTGCCCCGACGCACCTTCCTCAAAGGCGTCAGCGCCAGCATCGCGCTGCCCTTCCTCGACGCCATGGTGCCGCGGGCCAACCCGCCGCGCGGTCGGCGCGGCAAGCCGCCGGTACGCCTGGGCTGGTTCTACGTGCCCAACGGCGTGGTGATGGACAAGTGGCGCCCGGCGGCCACCGGCGCGCGCTTCGATCTGCCGCCCATCCTCAAGCCGCTGGAGGCGGTCAAGAACCGGGTGGCGGTGATCTCCGACCTTGACGCCCTGCAGTGCTACGGCGAGATCGGCTCGCACGAGCCGACCGGCGGCGGCATCCTCACCGGGCTGAAGTGCAAGCATGCCGAGGAGCCCGAGGTCGGCGGTCCATCGATCGACCAGCTCGCCGCGCGCCAGTGCGCCGAGCTGACTGCGGTCGATGCCCTCACCCTCGGGGTGGATGCCGGCGGGCGCGGCGACCACGGCTACAGCGGCACCTACATGTCGCACATCTCCTGGCGCAACGCCACCACCCCGGCGGCGCTGGAAATGAACCCCAAGGAGCTCTACGACCGCCTGTTCGGCGGCCGCACCCCGCAGGCGCCGGTCTGGGGCAAGGAGGCGCGCGCCGCCGATCCGGCAGCTACCGCCAAGCGCACCCCCGATGAGGTCATCGGAAGTAGCATCCTCGACCAGGTACGCGACGATGCGCGCCGCCTGATGGCCGGAGTGGGCGCCAACGACCGCGCCAAGCTCGACGGCTACCTCGACGGCATCCGCGCCATCGAGCGCCGCCTCGACCACGCCGAGGAGGAGGAGGGCGCGCGCGCGCCTGCCGCCACCGGGGCGAGCGCGGCGAAGGCCAAGGAGGCGCACGCCGGCGCTCCGCCCGACCTCATGCTGCCGACCAAGGCGGGCATCCCCAGCGACTACGCCGAGCACGTCAACCTCCTGCTCGACATCCTCACCCTCGCGCTGTGGACCGACACCACGCGGGTTGCGAC
>JAYVMM010000141.1:0-4130 GCA_043758975.1 Planctomycetota bacterium
AGCTCGCAGGCGCGCAGCACGGCAGCGACGGTGGCGGCGATGGCGATGAGCTGGAGGGCGCTGAGCATGGCAGCAGCCTAGGGCCGCTCCGGCGCACCACCAACTGCGCGCGCGCTCAGCCCGCGACGTCCTCGCCGGCGAGCAGGCGCGTCATCACCGCGGCGTCGGTGCCGACGGTGGCGCCGAGGTGGAGCGCGAGCACCAGGTAGAGGCGGGCGGCCTGAAGCTCGGAGACCGTTGGGCAGAGCGCGAAGCACGGCAGCTGCTCGCCGATCTGGTGGTAGATGGTGCGCCCCTCGCGGCGCTGGCGCCCGAGCGGATAGAGCCGGCAGACAGGGGGCGGTGGGGGTGGGCGCGGCAGCCGGCGGCGGGGTCGTAGAGCGCGCACGCCGGCTTGCCGCGGTGGCTGTCCGGGCCGTGCGTCAGCGCTTCCCCGGCGAAAAGCAGGCGGGTGCCGCCGCAGTCGGTGTAGCGCGCGCGGAACTCCGCCGGCGCCAGGCCGAGGCCCTGCGCCAGGCGCACCAGCTCCCACGGGCAGACGAAGATCTGGTGGCCGTGGCAGCAGGCGCCCAGGCGGGTGCAGGTCAGCTGCAGGCGGCCGCCAGGCTGCAGAGCGGGCGCCGGCTGCGGCGGCGTAGGGGGTCGGCCTCGGGGGCGGATGGACAGCCCTGGTCGTAGGGCGGGCGCGCGCGGGAAAGGCGGATTCGCGTCCCCGCCATTGAGCCGCCCGCTGCCCCGGGCTTGGCGCTCGCTCGCGCGCCCCTAGTGTGGCCACCCATCCTGCGCGCGGCCCCCAGGATGGGTGGCGGCGCGCCGGGCGCGCCGGGCGCGGAGGGAGGGCACATGACGAGCGATATCCGCTGGGGCATCATCGGGCTGGGGGCGATCGCGCGCAAGTTCGCCAGCGACCTCGCCCACGTCCCCGACGCCCGCCTGGTCGCGGTGGGCTCGCGTGCGCAGGCCAAGGCCACCGCCTTCGCCGCCGAGTTCAAGGCCGCGCGCGCCTACGCCTCCTACCACGAGCTGGTCGCCGACCGCGAGGTCGACGCGGTCTACATCGCCACCCCGCATCCCTCCCACCGCGAGGACGCCATCCTCTGCCTGGAGGCGGGCAAGGCGGTGCTGTGCGAGAAGCCGGTGGCGGTCAACCACGGCGAGCTCGAACGCATGATCGCGGTAGCGCGCTGCACCCGGGTGTTCTTCATGGAAGCGATGTGGACGCGCTTCCTGCCGGCCATGGCGCGGGTGCGCGAATGGCTCGCCTCCGGCGCCATCGGCGACCCGCGCATGCTCAGCGCCGACTTCGGCTTCCGCTGCCCGTGGGATCCCGCCAGCCGCCTGCTCGATCCCGCCCTCGCCGGCGGCGCGCTGCTCGATGTCGGGGTCTACCCGGTGGCCCTGGCGCACCAGCTGTTCGGCCCGCCCGAGCGCATCGCCGGGCTCGCCACCATCGGTTCAACCGGGGTGGACGAGCAGTCGGCCTTCGTCTTCGCGCATGCCGGCGGACGCCTGGCGGTGCTCTCCTGCGCGGTGCGCACCGCCACCCCGCAGGAGGCGCGCATCGACGGCGAGCTCGGGCGCATCGTCATCCCCGAGTTCTGGCATGCCCAGTCGGCACGCCTGGTCACCCCCGAGCGCCGCGAGCAGATCGAGACCCCGTTCCCCGGCCACGGCTACCAGTTCGAGGCCATCGAAGTCGGGCGCTGCCTGCGCGCCGGACTGCTCGAGAGCCCGCACATCACCCATGGCGAATCACTGCATGTCATGCGCACCCTCGACGAGCTGCGCCGCCAATGGGGCCTGCGCTATCCCGCCGATGGCGGCACGCAGGCCGCGCCGAGCGGGCGCGCCGGGCACCAGACCTGATCTCCTGCCACCTGCCCGGGAAGCGGTTATGAACTGTCCGCTGCCGCTGCTGCCGCGTGCGCGCGCTGACGCGCGTGGCGCTGTCCTTCGCCTGCTCGTGGTGCTGCTCGGCCTGCTGCCTGGGCGGTGCGCGCTGAGCGCCGGCGAGGCCAGCTTCGCCGACTTCGCCCGCCGCGCCCAGGCCGGCGAGGCGCTCACGGTGGTGTTCTTCGGCGCCTCGCTGACCTGGGGCGCCAATGCCAGCGACCCCCAGCTGACCTCCTACCGCGCGCGCGTGGCACACGAGCTCGAGCACGACTACCCGGCGGCGCACTTCCATTTCTACGACGCCGCCATCGGCGGTACCGGCTCCCAGCTCGGCGCCTTCCGCCTCGAGCGCGACGTGCTCGCACGCAAGCCGGACCTGGTGTTCCTCGACTTCTCGGCCAATGACGACATCTACTCCGCCGACGTCGAGACCCTCGCCTCCTACGAGGCGCTGCTGCGCCGCCTGATCGGCGAGGCCGGGGTGCCGGTGGTGCAGGTGATCTTCCCCTTCCGCTGGAACATCGATGGCGGCACGCTCGAGGCGATGCCGCGGCGCACCGCCCACCTCGCGCTCGCCGCCGCCTACCATACCGGGGTGGGCGACACCATCGCGGCGGTGCGCGAGGGCATCGCCGCAGGCACCTTCACCAGCGCCCAGCTGTGGCCCTTCGATGGGGTCCACCCCGGCGACGCCGGATATGTGCAGTTCGCCGCCGCCGCCTGTCGCGGCCTGCGCACGGCGATCGCCGAAGGCCGGCGCTGCACCTGCCCAGCAATGATGGTCTATGCGCCGACCTACCTCACGGTGGCGCGCGTCCACCTCGCGCGCCTTTCACCGCTGCCCGCGGGCTGGCAGCCGGGCTCGCCTCACCTCACCTCGGCCTTCTACGACATGCTGATGTCGCGTTGGCTCGATGACGAGGCGGTCGCCAGCTGGGGGCACGCCGCGGGCGCGGGCGCGGCGCCAGAGCCGGCGGCCAGCGCGACCCTGCGCCTGCGCTTCCACGGCAGCATGGTCCTGCTCTTCGGCGAATCGACTCTTGCGACCGGCTGCTACCGCGCCGCCATCGATGGCGTCGTGGTCCGCGACCAGCAGGCCAAGCCGCCGAGCGAGACCTTCGATCCCGGTGCCTTCGCGCGCACCTGCAATGGCAACGTCCACCTCGTGCGCGTACTCGCCACCGGCCTCGACGCCGCGCGCGAGCACACCCTGGATCTCGAGCCGGCGAGCGGCGCTGGCAAGCAGGACGGCGAGCTGCGCCTGGAGAGCGTCTGCGTGGCCGGGCCGGGGGCGCAGGCAGCGCTCGTACCGGCGTCGCGCTGAGAGCAGAGCGCCGGCCTGCGGCGCCACATGAATGCGCACGGCAGGAGGCGCCAGGCACTCCGCTCGGATAAATCGCGAACGATGCTCCTGCGCCACCGCAGACCGCGTCGCGTCGATCAGTGGATCCACTGACGGGTCGTTTCCGCCTCAGGCCGCTTGGCACGGATGAGGCCGGTTGGAAGCGGACCCGATGGTTCATGCCCTGCTCGCTACGGTTCACCGACGAGGTAAAGAAGTCGATCGTCGTCCGCAGCACCGCTCAGACGCATTTGTTTCCTCGTATCAGCATATGGGTCGATATTGTCCCAGGCACACTGGCTCTGCCGTCGCGCCGAGTCCAAGCCCGCTGGGAGGTGCTACCCATGTCCGAATCCGGGGAAGTCACGGCAGATCGTGGCCTGAAGGCCCTGTTCACAAAATACCCGGTCGAGACCTTCGAGGTCTTCGTTCCGGAGCTGCTCCTCGAGCATGGCAGGCCCACGTCGACGGCGGTGCTGCAGCAAGAGACCAGCATGCCCGATCTGGGGAATCCCAGCCGCTTTCTCGATGTGGCGCTTCAAGCGAGCTGGGCCGATGGCAGTTCGGCCGTCATCCTGCTGATCGAGCACTGGTCCGAGGTACGCAAGATCGATTTACGGCGGGTGCTGTGGTATTTCGCTGATCTCGTCGTGCGCTCGCCGTCGGCGCTGGTCTGCCCAGTGGTGCTGGTGACCGACCCAGGTGATCAGGTCATACCGGAGTGCTGGGAAATGACCGTGGCGGGAGTCACCCACTGCATCCTCACCGTGCGCGTCTTCCGCGTTACCGCTGCCGAGCTGCCGCGCTTGCGTTCACTGCAGAACCGCGTCGCTGCCATACTGACTAGCTTGGCCAGGACGGATGCGGTGGAGGACGTGGTATCCGCGATGGCGCA
>JAYVMM010000142.1:0-10863 GCA_043758975.1 Planctomycetota bacterium
CTGCATACCCACAAGCTGCTCTTCCACAGCGTCGCGTTGTGGGCGCGCGCACGCGGCAACCGCTGCCTCCACCTCGGCGGCGGCCTGGGCGGCGGCAACGACTCGCTGTTCCATTTCAAGGCCGGCTTCTCCAAGCTGCGCCATCCCTTCCACACCTGGCGCCTGATCACCGACGAGGACGCCTATCGCCGGCTGAGCGCGGCACGTGCACTCAGCGCGCCGCCGGCGCCGGCAACCGCCAACGCCACCGCCGAGAGCGAAGCCGTGGCGATCGCCGAATTCTTCCCGGCCTACCGCCGGGAGCTGGCGCCCGCGCCCGCGCGCGGTGAGTCGCCGCCGCAGGGGGGGTGAGCGCCGCGCGCGGCCTACGAGCGGCGCGCGAGGAAGATGTCGGTCTGCCCGTTGGCGACGTCGTTGAACTCAGTGCTCGGGATCCATTCCGGCACCAGCCGGCTGGTGATGTCGATGAAACGCTGCAGATTGCGTCCCCGACAGGCCTCGAGCAGCTCCTCGACCGCGGCGCGCACCTCGGCGTGCTCGCGCCTGGTGGCGCGGGCGATGGTGATGCCGTCGACGGTGGTGGCCTGCTCGGCCTCGTTGAGCAGCAGTTCCTCAGTCAGCTTCTCGCCCGGGCGCAGCCCGGTGAAGGAGATGCGGATATCCTGGTCGGGGACATGGCCGGTCATGAAGATGAGCTGGCGCGCGAGGTTGACGATGCGCACCGGCTCGCCCATATCGAGGATGAAGATCTCGCCGTGCTTGGCGATCGAACCGGCGTGGAGTACCAGTTCGACCGCCTCCGGGATGAGCATGAAGTAGCGCGAGACATCGGGATGGGTGACCGTCACCGGGCCGCCGCGGCGGATCTGCTCGAGGAAATGCGGGATTACGCTGCCCGAGGATCCGAGCACGTTGCCGAAGCGCACCGCGCACAGCCGGGTCGAGCCGGCGTCGATGTTCTGCATCAGCACTTCGCAGGCGCGCTTGGAGGCGCCCATGATGTTGGTCGGCCGCACCGCCTTGTCGGTGGAGATCATCACCACCTGTTCGATGCGGTGGGCAATGCACGCGGAAAGCAGGTTGGCGAAGCCGCCGAGGTTGTTGGCCATGCCGAGGAAGGCGTTCTCCTCGACCATCGGTACGTGCTTGTAGGCGGCGGCGTGGAACACCAGCTGCGGCATGCCGGTGGCGATGATGGTGTCGAGGTTGTCGCGGTCGGCGAGGGTCGCGAGCACCGGCTTGACCACGAGGTTGGGGAAGCTGGCGCGCAGCGCGTCGTCGATCTGGTAGAGATTGAACTCGCTGTGGTCGATGAGGATCAGCTCGCGCGCCCCGGCCCCGGCGATCTGGCGGCAGAGCTCGCTACCGATCGAGCCGCCGGCGCCGGTGATCAGCACGGTCTTGCCGGCGAGCAGCTGATCGACCTTGCTGCGGTCGTAAGCGCGCGGCGGGCGGCGCATCAAATCTTCGAGCGCGAGGTCATTGAGCTGGACCTGGGCGACATGCTGCAGGGCCGAGCCGGCGATGACCTTGACCTGGATCTGGTTGTCGAGGCAGACCTGGAACACCTGGCGCAGCCGGCTCTGCTCCATCTTGCGCTCGGCGATAACAACCAGGGAAGGCTTGAGCAGGTCGCGCAGGCGCGTCAATTCGCTCAGCCCGCCGAGCACCTTGCAGCCGCGGATGATTGCCCCGGTGCGGGTGGGGTCGTCGTCGAGGAAGCCGACCACGCTGTGGCGGGGATCGTTGCGCAGCTCGCGCAGCACCATCTCGCCGAGCGAGCCCGAGCCGTAGATCAAAACCGGCTTGCCGGCGCCAGCGCTCTTGCGCTCGATGAACATCCGGGCGGCCAGGCGGCTGGTGCCGCTGAAGGGGATGGCGAGCAGCCCATAGAGCACCAGGAAGGTGCGCCCGAGGCCGCCGGTGTTGTCGAGGTGCAGGAAGTAGGTGGTCACCACCGCGACGATCTCCGCCAGCGCCACGCCGATGAAGATGGTGGTGAGCACCTCGATGCCGGTGTAGCGCAGCACGGTGCGGTAGAGCCCCCGGCGGTGGAACACCAGCAGCTGGACCAGCGCGATCTCGCCCAACGTCATCAGCGGCGTGCGCGCCAGCCAGCGCGCCGGGTGGCTGTCCGGCTCGCCGAGGACGGCGGCGAGCACCGCCGCGGTGGCGATCGCCAGGAGATCGAGGGCGCACCACAGCAGCTGCGCCAGTCGGCGCTCGGTCTGCGTGCGTGGGCGCCCGTAGCGGCTGGTGTCGGCAGGCGGGTAGGAGAGGAAGCTCGCTGCCATCTCAGCGTCCGAGCCGGCGGCGGATGGTGGCGGCGACGCGCTCCTGGTCCGCCGGCGCCATCGCCGAGCCCGAGGGCAGGCACAGGCCGTGCGAGAACAGTCGCTCCGCCACCTCGCCGCCGATGCGGCGGCAGCCGGCGAACACCGGCTGTAGGTGCATCGGCTTCCACACCGGGCGGGCTTCGATGTCCTCGGCGGCGAGCGCCTGGCGGAGCTCCTCGGCGCTGGCGCCTGCCGCCGCGGCTTCGACCTGGATCACGCTCAGCCAGCGCGTGCTACGCGTGCCCTGCGCGGGATCATCGGTGGTGGGCATGAAAGTCAGGCCGGGAATGCCGGCGAGCAGCTCCTGGTAGCGTGCGAAGATGCGCCGCCGCGCCGCCACCCGCTCCTCGAGCACCAGCAGCTGGCCGCGCCCGATGCCGGCGAGCACGTTGGAGAGCCGGTAGTTGTAGCCGATTTCGCTGTGCTGGTACCACGGCGCCGGGTCGCGAGCCTGGGTCGCGAGGTGGCGCACGCGGCGCGCGAGCTCCTCGTCGTCGGTCACCAGCATGCCGCCGCCTGAGGTGGTGATGATCTTGTTGCCATTGAAGGAGTAGATCGCCGCCATCCCGAAGGCGCCGGCAGCGCGCCCGCAGTAGGTGGCGCCGATCGCCTCGGCGGCATCCTCGATCAGCGCCACGCCGTGGTGGGCGCAGGCGGCGACGATGGGCTGGTAGTCGGCGCACTGGCCGTAGAGGTCGACCACCACCAGCGCCCGCGGCAGCCGCGCCTGGCGCGCCGCGTCGTCGAGCGCTGCCGCGATCAGCTGCGGGTCGCAATTCCAACTGCGCGCATCGCAGTCGATGAACACCGGGTTTGCACCCAGGTAGCGGATGGGGTTGACGCTGCCGGCGAAGGTCAGGGTCGAGCACCACACCTCGTCCCCGCTGCCGACCCCGGCGGTGAGCAGCGCGAGATGGAGGGCGGCGGTACCGCTGCTAAGCGCGACCGCGCAGCGGCGACCGCTGAGGGTGGCGACCGCGCTCTCGAAGGCGTCGAGGTGCGGTCCCAGCGGAGCCACCCAGTTGCTGGCGAAGGCCTCCTGCACGAAGCGCAGCTCGTGGGGGCCGAGATGGGGCGGTGAGAGGTAAAGGCGGGGCATGCAGGTCAGGGGCGCCGGGTAGAGCGCTGGGCGCGGTGTCCTCGGCTGGATGCGGCGCCTGATGCTATGCTAGTGCCCGCTGGCATTCCTGCCATGGCATTCACCCGGCTCTTCCACCAGGCGCATGACCGCGAGCATGTGCCGGTTCACCGCATGGACGTCGTAGCGGCGCTCGGCCAGGGCCCGGCTTTCCGCGCCCATGCGCGGGATCAGCCCGGGCGCGGTGAGGAAGGTCGCCATCGCGGCGGTGAGTGCTTGGACGTCGCGTGGCGGCACCAGCAGGCCGTTGACTCCGTCCGCAACCGTCTCTCGGCAGCCCGGCATGTCGGTGGTGATCACCGGGCGCCCGCAGGCGAGCGCCTCGAGCACGGTGCGCGGGGTGCCTTCGCGGTAGTACGAGGGCAGCACATAGACGCTGCAGCGCGCCAGCGCCTGGCGCACGTCCGCGAGTTCGCCCAGGTAGTCGATGGCGCCCTCGTCGCGCCAGGCCTGGAGCTCGCCCGGCGGCACGCCGCCGGGATTGGGGTCGCCCGGGCCGGCGAGCAGCCAGCGCGCGCCGGGATGGCTCTTGCGCAGTAGGCGCGCGGCGGCGGCATACTCGCCGATGCCCTTGTCGCGAATCAGGCGGGCGATGAGCAGGAAGGTCACCGGTGCGGTCGGCGGGATTGAGGCGGCGAAGTGCACGAGGTCGACGCCGGAGCCGTTGACCACCACGCTGCGCGCGGCGGTGGCGAGCCCGGCGGCGATGAAGTCGGCGCGATCGTCGGGGTTCTGGAAGAACACTGTCTGCGCCTGGCGCAGGCACACGCGGTAGAGCAGGCGGGCGACCGCGCCGGCCAGGCGCTGGCCGAGGGTGGCGGCGCCGAAGGCGTAGCCCAACCCGGTGATGAGCGCGCAGCGCCGCGGCACCAGGGCGATGCTGGCGGCAATCAGGCCGTAGACCACCGGCTTGATGGTGTAGGCGAGCAGCTGATCCGGGCGCTCGTCGGCGCACAGGCGCACCAGGCTCGCCAGGGTCACGAGGTCGGCGCGCGGGTTGCTGCCGGCGCGCGCGAGCGGATAGCGCCGTACGCGGGCGCCGAGCAGGCGGAGGCGCTGTTCGAGCTCGTCGCTGATGTTCGGCGCCGCGACCACCAGCTGGTGGCCTTGCGCCACCAGCGCCGCGAGCAGCTGGCCGCGGAAGTTGAGCAGCGAGTCGCCGTGGCTGGCGAGGACCAAGATCTTCATCGCGCCCCCGTCCAGCGCTCGCGCCAGAGCTGGAGCATGAGTACGGTCCACAGCGGATAAAAGCGGTCGCGCCAGCCCGCGAGGTGGGCGTGCCAGGCGGCGCGGATCGGCGCCGGGTCGAGCAGGCCGTCGGCGGCCAGCCGGCGTTCGCTGAGCAGTTCCTCCGCCCATTCCCGCAGCGGTCCGCGCAGCCACGCGTCAAGCGGGACGCCGAAGCCGACTTTGCCGCCGGTGCCGAGCTCAGGCGGCACGTAGCGTTCGCTGAGCTTGCGCAGCAGCAGCTTGCCGCGTCCGGCGCGCACCTTGAGCGTGCCCGGCAGGCGCCAGGCGAATTCCATCAGGCGGTGGTCGCACAGCGGCAGGCGCACTTCGAGGCCGACCGCCATCGCCGCGCGATCGACCTTGACCATGCCGTCGGCGGGCAGGAAGCCGAGTTGGTCGCGGGCGAGCATGCGCTCGAGCAGTGGCTGCGGTGGCATCGCCGCGCATTCGCGGTCGGCCCAGGCCGACGCCTCCGCGCCGGCGCCGAGCAGCTGCGCCGGGCGCTCCCACACCGAGGTCACCCGCCGGTGCAGGTCCGCCACATCGCCGGCGCCGAGCGCGCGCGCGAGCTTGTGCACCTTGTCGCCGAGCAGGCGGATGCCGCCGCCGCGCAACAGGCGGTAGGCGCCGTCGTAGCAGGCGCTCGGCACGGCGCTGAGTACGCCGCCGGCGAGGCGGCGCACGGCGCGCGGGATCCAGCCCACGCGGCTGAATAGGTGCGGCAGCACGACGTGGCGGTGGTAGCCGGCGAGCAGCTCGTCGCCGCCGTCCCCGCTCATCGCCACCGTGACGTGCGCGCGCACCATGCGTGCAAGCAGCAGGGTCGGCACGGCGGCGGGATCGGCGAAAGGTTCGTCATAGACGGTCGAGAGCTCTCCGACCACCGCGAGCGCCTGCGCCGGGGTGATGCAAAGCTGGGTATGGCTGGCGCCGAGGTGGCGGGCGATCGCAGCCGCCTGCGTCGATTCGTCGTAGCGCGGGTCATCAGGCGAGGCGATGGTGAAAGTGCGCACTGGGCGCCCCGACAGGCGGCTCATCACCCCCACCACCAGGCGCGAATCGATGCCGCCGGAGAGCAGCGCGCCGAGCGGGACGTCAGCGACCAGCTGCTCGGCTACCACCTGCTCGAGGCGCCGCCCGAGCTCGGTGGTGGCGTCCTCCTCGCCGCCGGTGAAGGGCTGCTGCGCGCCGGTGGCGACCACCGTGGCCAGCCGCCACCACGCTTGCGGCGCGCCGATCACCCCGCCTGCCACGCGCAGCATATGCCCGGGCGGCAGCTGCTGTACGCCGGCATGGATGCTGCAGGGGTCAGGGAGGTAGCCGTAGCGCAGGTAGAGCGCGAGCGATTCGCGGTCGAGGCCGCCGCGCCAGGCCGGGTGGCGACGCAGCGCCCGCGTCTGTGAGGCGAAGGCAAGGTCGCCGGCGAGCTGGGCGTAGACCAGGGGCTTCTCGCCGAGGCGGTCGCGAGCGAGCTCGAGCACGCGCTCCTGGGCGTCCCACAGCGCGAGCGCGAACATGCCGCTCGCGCGCTCCAGGGTCGCGCGCAGGCCCCACTGCGCGCAGGCGGCGACCAGGGTCTCGGTGTCGGAACGGCCGCGGTAGGGGTAGGCGCCGAGCGCGCGGCGCAGTTCGAGATGGTTGTAGATCTCGCCGTTGAACACCAGGGTGAAGCGCCCGCAGGCCGAGCGCATCGGCTGCGCCCCGGCGGCGCTGAGTTCGATGATGCTCAGCCGGCGGTGCGCCAGCACCAGGCCGGCGGGCTCATCCGTCCACACCCCGCCGGCATCGGGGCCGCGGTGCACCAGCTCATCCGCCATCGCCGCGCCGAGCTCAGTGAGCGCCCCAGGCGCGGCGCCCGCGGTGCCTTCCGCTGCCAGGCGCAGCGCCCCGGCGATGCCGCACATCAGCGCACCTCCTGCGCACTGGGCGGGTTGCCGGTGAACTCCACGGTGGTGGCGCAGCCAGGCCGGCTCACCCCGTCGCGCACCACCACCTTGAGCATGGTCAGCGCCAGGATCCTGAGGTCGAGCCACGGCGAGCAGTGGTCGACGTACCACACATCGCAGGCGAATTTCTCCTGCCAGCTGATGGCGTTGCGCCCATGCACCTGCGCCCACCCGGTGATGCCTGGGCGCACGAGATGGCGCCGCGCCTGGGTGTCGCTGTAGAGCGGCAGGTACTTCATCAGTAGCGGTCGGGGTCCGACCAGGCTCATCTCGCCACGCAGCACGCACCACAGCTGCGGCAGCTCATCGAGGCTGCAGGCGCGTAAGAAGCGCCCGAAGGGCGGCAGGCGCTCGGCATCGCTGAGCAGCTCGCCGGCGGCGTTGCGCGCATCGCTCATGGTGCGGAACTTCACCACCATGAAGGGGCGACCGTGGCGGCCAGGGCGCTGCTGGGTGAACAGCACCGGCGCGCCCAGGCGGAGGCGGATGAGAGCCGCGAGCACGGCGAGGAGCGGGAGCAGCAAGAGCAGTCCGACGAAGGCGGCGGCGGCATCGCCGGCGCGCTTGGCGGGCAGGTAGAGGCGGGTGGCGAGGGGCAGCGCATCAGCCATGTGCGAGCCCTTCCTGCCAGCGCACCGTCGCCGTGCGCACCGCCTGGTAGAACTGCGCGCGTCGGGCGCGCAGCTGGTCTTCGCCGTAGGCATGCGCCAGCGCGAGGTTGCGCGCCGACTCGCCCGCCTGCAGCTCGGGGTCGCCTGCCAGGGTGGCGATGCGGCGCGCCAGCGCCGGGGCGTCGTTGGGCGCTACCATCATCGCCGGTGCGAGCAGCTCGGGGATGCCGCCGACGGTGGAGCCGATGCACGGCAGCGCCCGCGCCATGGCCTCGATCATCGCGCGCGGCAGGCCCTCCTGCCGCGATGGCAGCACGAAGGCGTCGGCGGCGTCGAGTTCGGCGCGCACCGCAGCGCCCGCCGGCAGCAGGCCGCGGAAGCTCACCCGTGCGCCGATGCCGAGGGCGGCGGCCTGGCTCTCGAGCTCAGGGCGGTGCTTGCCGTCGCCGACCACCACCAGGCGCAGGTCGCACCCGTCGCCGAGTGCCAGCGCGCAGGCGGCGAGCAGCACGTCGGGCGCCTTGATCAGCTGGGCCAGGCTGGCGACCATGATGAGGTTGAAGGGTGAGTGCGTGCGCGGCGTGCGCGCGCGTGCGACGAAGGCCTCCGCGGGCAGTTCGACCGAGGAGGCGCCGCCGACGCTGAGCGCATCCGCGCGCGGAGGGTAGCGGTCCTGCAGCGCGGCGCTGGTGACATAGGAGAGCGCACAGGCGCGCTGGCACTGCCGCCGCAGCTGCCAGCTGAAGTAGCGGCGCAGTAGCGGGCGCAGGGGATGGCGGACTGCGCCCGGGCTGAACACGTCCCAGGGATCGCTCACCACCTCGGCTCCATATGGACGAGAGTCGGCGGCGAGCAGGCGCTCGAGGCATTCGCTGCTGGTGCTGGGGATGCGCATGATCACCGCCGCACGCTGGTCGAGGGCGGCGGCGAAGGCGCGGCTGATCGCCCGGTGGTGGCGTAAGTAGCCGACCATGCTGCGGTAGGGCGGCAGCGCATGGACGCGCACGCCGTCGCCGTCGGCGCGCAGCCAATCCGGCTGGCTGGCGACCGCCTCCGCCACCCGCGACACCGCCACCACCTCATCGAACACCGCGAGGTAGCGCTGCCAGAATGAGTAGGGGAAGATCGAACGCGTCCATACCAGGCCGTCGGGAGTGCGCTCGAAGGCGCCCTCGATGAGCACCACCACCTTCATCGCGGCGCCCGCTCGCCGAGGCCGGTGCGGCTGGTGGCGAAGGTGAAGAAGGCGCGCTGCTGATCGAGCACCGAGCCTGCCACCCACAGCGCGAACAGCGGCATGAAGGCCATCAGGTGGGTGGCGAGCAGGAGCAGGCAGCAGAGGAAGCCCATGATGCGCAGGGTGGTGTTGCGCGTGCGGTCGGCGAAGCGGCAGAGCAGGCCGAGCGCGAGCGGTGCGAGCAGCATGCCGAACAGCCCGGTGTTGGCGATCATCTCGTCGAAGATCGAGGTGGTCAGCGCCCAGTAGAGCATGTGCGGCGGGATGCTCATCGCGTAGCAGGTGAAGTAGACGCTGTAGGGCAGCGGCTTCTCTGGCCACCACGCGCGCGGAATGTAGATCCCGGCGTAAAAGAGCAGCGATTTGCCACGTCCACCGAGGATGCTGTCGCCGTTCAGCTCGGCGTAGATCACGGTCTTGATGGTATGGTCGCGCCCGAAGTCGATGCGCGCATTGTCGTAGACCTTCTCGTTCGCGTTCGCGGTGCCGATGCCACGCACGCTCGCCTGGTAGACCACCGAAAAGGTGGCGAAGACCAGCGCCAGCCCAGCCATGGTCAGCGGCAGGATGGCCCCGCGCAGCACCTTGCGTTCCCACAGCCGCCAGGCGATCAGCCCGAGGAAGAAGACGATGATGTGGCGCTTGCCGTCGACCCACATGGCGAGCGCCGCCCACGGCAGCGTGATGAGCAGCGCGCGCAGCGGCGAGGCGCCCACTTGCAGCAGCGAGGCGCAGGCGATCACCGCGAGGATGGCGCAGATCTGCACCAGGGCGTGCGCGGTGGCGACCGCGCTGTCGCTCATCACCGTGGTGTCGGTGACGAAGCCATAGGTGAGGTAGAGCAGCGGATGCGGGCTGATCGCCACCGCGAGCAGCGGCAGCACCAGCAGGCCGTAGAGCGGCAGCGGCGAGCCCGGGCGATCGCGTCCACGCGGGGTGTCCATCAGCACCGCGGCATTGCCCTGTACGCGGCTGAGCACCACGCGCTTGACCGCCACCGGATAGAGCACCACGGGGATGAGGCAGACATAGGCGAGGTAGATGTAATTGGTGGCGGGATCGCGCGCGGCCAACGCCAGATTGCCCCAAATGGCATAGTCCGGCATGCCGTAGATGAGGTCGAAGAGCAGGGGCACGGCGACGAAGAACCAGTGGCCGAGCAGCACGAACAGCACGGTATGGTTGTCCCCGCGCAGCAGCTTGCGCACCGCCCACCCGGCAGTGGCGGTGAGCCAGCAGAAGGCGGCCAGCTTCAGCCAGTCCATGCCGGCGTCCCCTGGGCCTGGCGGTGACCCCAGCACCTCCGGTAGGCATCGAGCAGGCGCTGTGCCGAAGTGGCGACGGAGAAGCTGGCGCTGAAGGCCCGGCCCTCCTCGGCGAGGCGGGCGCGCCGCGGTGCATCCGCGAGCAGGAGCGCCAGCCGCTCGGCGGCGGCAGGCGCGTCATCGGGCGGGAAGACCAGCGCCTGGCTGCCGGGGGCGAGGGCCTCGCGCAGCGCCGGCAGGTCGCTCGCCACCACCGCCAGGCCCGCTGCCTGCGCCTCGATCGCCACCACCCCGAAGCCCTCCTCGAGCGAAGGCAGCAAGAAGGCGTCGGCGGCGAGCAGCAGCGGGGCAATATCGGGCAGTCCGGCCAGCAGGGTGACGTCGCTGCGCCCGGCGGCCTGCGCCCGCAGCCCTGGCAGGCTTTCCCCCGGCGTCCCGGCGAGCGCGAAGTGGGGGCCGCCGCCGCGTCGCGCAAGCGCATCGGCGATACGCAAGACCAGGGCATGGTTCTTGTGCGCGACGAAGCGTCCGACGTAGACCACCAATGGGCGGTCGCAGGGCAGGCCGAGGCCGCGCCGCACCGCGCTGCGGTCGACTTCACCGCGATAGGCTTCAAGTTCGACGCAGTTCGGCACCAGCAGCTGGGGCAGGCGGGTGGCACCCGAGAGCGCGCGCCAGGCGGCGGCGCTGGCCTGCGAGGGGAACATCAGGCAGCTGGCATGGGCGGCGATGGCGTGCACCATCAGCCGCCGGTAGAGCGCGCGCAGCGGGCTCTGCGCGACGACATCGCTGGCGGGATGCAGGTGCGCGATGCGGTGCGGCACGCCGGCGAAGCTGGCGAGGGCGAGCTGGAGACCGCTGAGCAGGTACATTTGACCGTGCACCACCTGGTAGGGCCCGTGCTCGCGCAGCAGGCGGAGGAAGCGCGGGACGTAGCGCCACGGGTGGCGATGGTCGCCGCAGCGCAGGATGGCGCAGCCGAGCCGGCGGAAGTCGCCTTCGTAATCGCCCACTTCCGCGCTGTGTACGAGCAGGTCGAGCTGCACGCCGCCGGCGCGCAGCAGGGGCAGGATGCGCAGCAGCCAAGTCTCGATGCCGCC
>JAYVMM010000143.1:0-2020 GCA_043758975.1 Planctomycetota bacterium
CCTCCAGCCAGGCGCGCGCGCCCGCGGGCGCCGCCACCGCGGGATCGAGGCAGAACACCGTGTAGGGCTCCTCAAAGGCGAGCGCTTCGACTGGGCGGATCAGCGCGTGGGCGATCTCGCGCTGCACCTGTGCGGCGAGCGCTCGCGCCTCGTCGTCGAGGTTGCCCTGGTCAAAGCGGCGGTGGTGGCAGGCGACCAGCGCCGAGAGCGCGTCGACCTCGGCGCTGAAGCGCAGGGCGATGGTGATGGCGCCCACTGGCAGCAGCTTGATGGAGGCGGCGACACGCACCGGCCCAAGCGGGCCGATGCGTTCGCGCTCGGGCAGGCGCACCATCAGCGGACGGTGGAAGAACAGCTGGCGCGGGATGCGTTGGTGGGGCTCGACGGTGAACTGCTCCACTTTCTGGCCGAGCAGGCGGGTGATCGGCTCGCGGTTGAGCTCATGGGCGATGTCGAAGGCGTAGAGATAGACCACGTGGGCGCGCATGCCCTGCGATCATAGCTGCGGGGCGGGCGGTGGAATGCCTGCGCCGCGCCGCAGGGGCGCCCCGGCGATTGACGCGCGCGCGGTGCGGCCATGCTGAGCCGACAGCGAGCGCGCCTGGCGCGCCTGCTCCTGGTCAATGACACAAGGGGACCGCCGATGCGTCCGATCACCGCAGCCCTCCTGCTCCTGCTCGCCTATATCGCCCTGGCGCCGTGCGCGCGCGCCGGCGATCCGCCGCCGCCCTCGCTCAAGGGCCAGACCTTCGACATCTCCTTCCTCACCGAGAAGGGTAAGCCGCACGACAAGCTGGTGATCGACGGCGACAGCGCCGCCGCCTGCATGGGGCTGGGAGCGGCCAAGGTCCCCCTGGTGTGCAAGTACCACGACCGCAAAGGCAAGGTCATCGACTTCAGCGGCAAGCTCACCGACGCCAAAGGCGGGGTGATCGAGATCAGCGGCTCGCTGACCGGTACCGACATCCACGGCAGCATCACCATCACGCCCAAGGACGAGGATCCCAAGGCGCGCAATTTCAGCGGCACCCAGCTCGCGAAATAGGCAAAGTAGCAGGCGAAGTGGCAGGCGAAGTGGCGGGCGAAGTGGCAGGCGAAGTGGCAGGCAAAGTAGCGGGCAAAGTAGCGGGCAAAGTAGCGGGCGAAGTAGCGGGCGAAGTAGCGGGCAAAGTAGCAGGCAAAGTAGCGGGCGAAGAAGCCGACGTGGAGGTAGGCGCGTGCGCGCGAGCTACCACTGGATCCAGTCGGCCGGCGCCTGCGGCAGCGGCGGGGTCGGCAGCTGCTTGCGGTAATCCTTCGGGCTCTGGCCGAAGATGGCGCGGAAGCGGCGCGAGAAGTAGTTGGCGTCGTGCCAGCCCACCGCATGGCCGACCTCGGCGATCGGGCGCTTGCCGGTCAGGAGCAGGATCGCCGCCTGCTCGGCGCGCTGGCGGATGAGCCAGTTCATCGGGCTGAGCCCGGTGCAGCGGGTGAAGCAGCGCGAGAAGTACGAGGCATTGAGTTCGAGCTGCTCGGCCAGCGCGGTGATCGACCATTCGCGCGCGAGGTCGCTGGCCATCAGCTCCATCGCCTTGGTGATGGCCGGGTGGGCGAGCTCGGTGTCGTCGCCGCCCTGGTTGGCGCTGCGGTGGCTGGCGAGCTCGCCGAGCAGGATCAGGATGTAGCCGAGCTGGATCGGGCGGATGCAGGGGTGCTTGCCGTTCTGGATGCTGCGCAGGCGCTCGAGGTAGTCGAGGCAGAGCTGGAGGTGCTGGTTCTCGAGCTTGAGCGCGAGGATGTCGTGCTGGTTGCGCGCGCGCCCGACCAGGCGGGCCAGGCTGTTGTCGGTGAGCGTCCACGCCAGCTCGCGCTGGATGAGGTCCATGCCCACCACGCAGTTGTAGGTGCGCAGCTCGCGGCAGCGCTCGAAGGCGTGCCACTGCCCGGGGCTGATGACGAAGACCTCGCCGCCGTGGACCGGCTTGAGGCCGGCGATGGTGCGGTGCACCGCGCGCCCCGAGACCACCACCGCGATCTCCAG
>JAYVMM010000144.1:0-3236 GCA_043758975.1 Planctomycetota bacterium
CTTCAAGAAGGAGGCCATCCACTGGGCCTGGGAGTTCCTCACCCAGCGCCTCGCGCTCGACCCCGAGCGCCTCTCGATCTCGGTGCACCGCATCGACGAGGAAGCCTACCGCATTTGGCGCGAGGAGATCGGCATCCCCGCCGGGCGCATCTTCAAGCTCGGCGACGCCGACAACTTCTGGCCCGCCAATGCCCCGAGCGATGGCCCCGAGGGTCCCGGCGGCTGCTGCTCGGAGATCTTCTGGGACCACCGCATCAATGACGATCCCGCCGACAATCTGACCTCATCGAGCGGGCGCTTCGTCGAGATCTGGAACCTGGTGTTCCCCGAGTTCAACGTGCGCAAGCCGCACGCCGACGGCAAGCCCAACCTCGAGAACCTCGGGCGACGCAACATCGACACCGGCTCCGGATTGGAGCGGGTGGCGGCGGTGCTGCAGGGGGTCTACAACAACTTCGATATCGACGTCTTCCAGACCATCATCGGCGCGGTGTGCGCGGTCTCCGGCAAGACCTACCAGAAGTCCGCCCCGCTCGGCGCCAAGACCCAGGCCGCCGACGACAACGCCCTCATCCGGCGCATCGCCGACCATGTGCGCGCGGTGACCTTCTGCATCGCCGACGGTGCGCTGCCCGGCAACAGCGATCGCGGCTACATCGTGCGCCGCCTGATCCGGCGCGCGACCCTCGACCTCGATCGCCTGGGCGTCGAGCAGGCACGGCTGTTCGAGATCGTCCCGGCGGTGGTGGCGGCGATGGGTGTCGCTTATCCCGAGGTGGCGCGCCGCCAGGAGCTTGCGCGCGACACCCTCAAGGCCGAGGAGCAGCTCTTCCGGCGCACCCTGCGCAAGGGCCTGGAGCTGTTCCAGCGCGCGCTCGAGCGCCAGCGCGGGCAGCGCCTGTTCTCGGGCGACGACGCCTTCGACCTGGTAACCACCCACGGCTTCCCCAAGGAGGTCATCGCCGAGCTCGCCGGCAACGAAGGCCTCGCACTCGACGAGGCGCGCTACCAGGCGCGCTGGGACGAGCACACCCGCATCTCCAACACCAAGCAGATCGAGGTCTTCACCTCCACTGCCCTGCAGGAGGCCAAGCCGCGCCTCGGCGCCACGGTGTTCACCGGCTACGACCAGCTCGAGCTCGCCAGCGAGCTGACCCTGCTCGAGCACGAAGGCAAGGCGGCGACGACGGTGTCGGCGGGGGCGCGCGTGCGCTTCGCCCTCGCGCGCACGCCGTTCTATGCCGAGTCCGGCGGCCAGGAGGCCGATCGCGGCGAGGTCGCCGGCACCGGCTTCGTGATCCGCGTCGAGGACGTGCAGAAGGACGAGGGCCTGGTCATCCACAGCGGCACGGTGGCAAGCGGCAGCGCCCGCCCCGGGCCGGTGCTCTCGCGCGTCGATGCCACGCGCCGGCGCGCCACCACCCGCCACCACAGCGCCACCCACCTCCTGCACAGCGCGCTCACCCGTGTGCTCGGCGACCAGGTCGAGCAGCAGGGCTCGCGCGTCGAACCCACCCAGCTGCGCTTCGACTTCAACCATGCCGGGGCGATGACCCGCGAGCAGCTCGCGGCGGTTGAGGCCTGGGTCAACCAGGCCATCGCGGCCGCCTACGCCGCCGACATCCGTGAGCAGACCATCAGCGAAGCCAAGGCCGGCGGGGCCAAGGCGCAGTTCGGGGAGAAGTACGGCGAGCGCGTGCGGGTGGTGACCTTCGGCTCGCGCGAGGTCTCGCGCGAACTGTGCGGCGGCTGCCATGTCGCCAACACCGCCGACATCGCCGCCTTCCGCATCGTCAAGGAGGAGGCCTCCGCCGCCGGCATCCGGCGCATCATCGCGGTCGCCGGCGACGCCGCGCGCGCGCTCGGGGCCGAGGAGGCCGAGGTCGCCGCGCGCTGCGCGCGGGCGGTCGGCCTGGAAGGCTTCGCGGACGCTACCGGCATCGAGGAGCTCGCGCGCACCTTCAAGACCACGCTCAAGGAGCTGCCCGCTCGCGTCGAGCAGCTCGCGCGCGAAGTCAGCGATCTCGCCCAGCGCCTCGGCCAGCCTGCCAGCGCGCCCAGCGGTGGCCTGCTCCAGCGCATCGAGCAGCTGCAGGAGGAGGGCCGGCGCCTGCGCAAGGCCGACGAGCAGCGCCAGGCCCAGGCCGCCGGCGCGGCGATCGATGAACTGCTCGCGAGCGAGCGCCGCCTCGGCAACACCGCGCTCATCGTCGCGCGCATCGACGGCCTGGACGGCAAAGCCCTGCGCCAGCTGAGCGAGCTCGCGCGCACGCGCCGTCCCAGCCACTGCCTGCTGCTCGCGTCAGGGCTCGCCGACGGCAAGGTGGCGATGGTGGCGGCGGTGAGCGCCGACCTCCAGACCAAGGGCGTGGGCGCGGGCGAGCTTATCGCCCGGGCCGCGCCCCTGGTCGGCGGGCGCGGCGGCGGCAAGCCGGATTTCGCCCAGGCCGGCGGCAGCGACGCCGGAGGCATCCCCGCCGCGCTCGCGGCGGGCGAGGCGCTGGTGCGCGGCAAGCTCGGCGACAGCCTGCAGGGGACCCAGGGCTAGGGCCCGGAAACGCCATGGCAAAACGCGCCGATTCATCCAGCGACCGCTACAGCAAGGGCGACGGCAGCGACAAGGGCCACCGCGGCGGTGCCCGCCGCAAGTCGCTGTTCAAGGGCGTTGCGGTGGTGCCCGGTATCGCCATGGGCACGGTGCGGCTGAAGTTCCGCCGCACCCAGGTGCTCTCAGACCGCACCATCACTTCCAAGGAGGTCGAGCGCGAGCACGAGCGCCTGGTCGAGGCGGTGCGGCTGTCGAAGACCCAGCTGCTGGAGGCGCGCGCCAAGGTGCTCAAGGAGATCGGCGAGCTCGAGGCGATGATCTTCGACGCCCACCTCGCCATCCTCGAAGACCAGAACTTCCTCAAGAAGATCCGCGCCCAGGTCGAGCGCGACCACAAGCCGGTCGAGGTGGTGGTGGCGCAGATCGTCGAGGGCTACTACCGCGCCATGAGCATGGTGCAAGACGAGCACCTCCGCGAGCGCTCCGCCGACATCCGCGACGTCGGGCGCCGCCTGCTCGACAACCTGGCCAAGCTGCTGAACCCGGGCGAGGAGTACGTCGAAGCCGAGGAGGCGCCGAGCCAGGGAGTCGACATCATCTTCGCGCGCGAGATCCTGCCCTCCGACCTGGTCACCATCGAGCACCGCCACTGCCAGGCGGTGATCTGCGAGACCGGCAGCGGCAGGGG
>JAYVMM010000145.1:0-3087 GCA_043758975.1 Planctomycetota bacterium
CTTGACCGGTGAGATCGACCTTACCTCCGGAAGTGGTTTCACCCTTGCCGTCAGCCTGGGTCCCAGCCAGCAAAGCACGGCGGCGAACCTGCTGCAATCGCTGGCTGAGCCGTTCGCGCATCATCGCGCGTCCTATGTCCGCCAGTGGCAGCGCACGACCGTCGATCCACTTTTCGATTTCAGCGCGCAGACGGCCGATGGAGGACATCTCTACCGATTGAGTCGCTGCGTGCTCCTCGCCCATGAAGACAAGCTCTTCCAGGGGGCTTTGGTTGCGTCCATGTGCACCCCATGGGGAGAGACCAAGGGTGATCAGGATCTTGGCGGATATCACTTGGTGTGGACCCGGGACCTGGTTCAAAGCGCGACTGCACTCTTGGCATCCGGCCTGACGGGAACGCCGATTCGCGCCCTTATCTGGCTGGCCACCATCCAAGCGGCGGACGGCAGCTTCCCCCAGAACAGCTGGATCAACGGCAATGCCTACTGGTACGGATTTCAGCTCGACGAGATCGCTTCCCCGGTGTTGCTTGCATGGCGCTTGCATCGTGAAGGCGTCAGCCTCGGACTGTTCGACCCGAGTGTGATGATATTCAGAGCTGCGTCATACCTTATCCTGAATGGGCCGGTGACGGCGCAGGATCGCTGGGAGGAGGTGTCGGGTTATTCACCATCGACGCTCGCGACCATCATCGCGAGCATGGTCTGTGCTGCGGAATACGCCAACAAGCGCTCTGAACCCGAGGCCGCCGAGCTCCTGCTCAGCTACGCGGATTGGATCTCAGCGCATCTCGAGGAATGGACAGCGACCACGTGCGGCGATCTCGTTGCAGGCGTGCCAAAGCATTTCATTCGCATCACACCGACCGATGCGGTGGTTCCTGATCCGCATGCCGATCCGGATACCGCTATGCTTGATATTGCCAATGGCGGCGGCCGTCATCCAGCCCGCAGGGTGGTCGGAGGGGATTTCCTCCACTTGGTGCGACTGGGCATCCGGGCCGCCAATGATCCCCTCGTGCTATCGACCATCACCGTCACTGACTCCATTCTGAAGACCGAACTGCCGCAGGGTCCCGGCTGGCGCCGCTATAATCATGACGGCTATGGGCAGAAGGCAGACGGTTCGGACTTTGATGGCACCGGCGTCGGGCGATCCTGGCCCATCTTGAGCGGTGAACGTGGCCATTACGAGCTCGCTGCTGGACGTGATGCCTTGCCCTACATCACAGCGATGGAACGCTTCGCTAACGTTGGGGGGATGCTCACTGAGCAGCTGTGGGATGCGGCCGATCTGCCCAGCCGGTACTGTCGTCGCGGCCAACCCTCGGGCGCGGCGATGCCACTCTGCTGGTCGCATGCCGAATACATCTCGCTGGTCCGGAGCAAGCACGATGGACAGTGTTTCGACCGGGTCGAACCAGCCTTCCAGCGTTATGTGGTCAAGCCTGTTCCAGGCCGGCATGAGATCTGGAGCCTGCGGCACCAGATCCGTCGCATGCCGCGTGGCAAGATCCTGCGCATCATATGCGCGGCCGAGGTGGACGTCATATGGTCTGCAAACCATTGGGTCACGACGTCGACGGTCAGGTCTTCCCGTCACGGCATGCTCACCGTGTGGCATGCGGATCTGCCGACGGCAGCTGAGACGATAGATGCGGCGATCGAATTCACACTGTTCTGGAAAGCCGATCAGCGCTGGGAGGGACGGAACTTTACCATCGCCATGACATGAAGGTGCACATCCGTCCTCGCGCAAACCTGTAGTGGGATTGACCCGAATCGGATAGGGATCATGGCCGGAGCCGGGCTCGGTTCACGAATCCCACCCGCCTCGCGATTCGTTGCCGTGCACCCTAGTGGCATCGGTATCCGCCCCGATCCTGCCCAAATGTCCACGAATATTGAACGCGCCGTAAACTACTGCTGCCACAAGCGATATCGGCCACCATACCACGGCAATCACGAGTCCCTCATGGCCTGCTGCCTGACCAGGTGCAGTGAGGGAGTACTGCTCCCCGATCGTGGAATGCAGCATGTCGGGATAGAGCGCAGCAAATGCGCCGGTCAGCAAGCCCATGATGATGAGCGCTGAGCCGAGGAAGTGGAGGTCATCCCGCCATTGCCGTTTACCGGTGACGAGTGTACCAGCACCAGCTGCTACCACGAGCGTCGCACCCCAGACGATGGGCCTGTGTGTGGCCATGGTGAAGAGATCGGGTCGGATCGTCCACGTCTCCCAGGTGACCAGAACCAGCAGGATGCCTGCGCTTGGCCACATCCAGCCAGTCAGTCCACGACTGCGTTGACAGACCACGGTGTTCGTGCGTAGCGCGAGATAGGACGCCCCATGGGCCATGAGCAGGACGAGGGTCAAGACACCGACACTCACCGTGTACCAGTCGAGGATACCCACGGTGCCATACGGCGAAAAATCGGTGAAGAGCGACATGACGAAACGTCCATCCGCGCCCAGTGGAACGCCACGCACCAGGTTGCCAAAGGCAATGCCGAAGAGGAGTGCGAGCAGGACGCTGGAGCATGAGAAAACCACGTCCCAGAAGGCGGTCCACATGCCGTCTGCGAGGTGGCGGCCGAACTCGAGGGCGATGCCCCGCAAGAGTAGGCACCAGAGGACCAGGTAGAGCGCCATATAATAGCCGGAGAAGGCGGTCGCCATGACGCTGGGAAAGGCCATGAGGAGCACACCTCCGGCACCCACCAGCCATACTTCATGCCAGACCCACAGAGGGCCGATGGCCTCGACCACCTGGTTGCGCTCGGACGGCGTGCGTGCGACCAGCAAATGGACTGCCCCGGCGCCGAAGTCCCAGCCTTCCAGAACGGCGAAGACAATGAGCATGAATGCCACGACACCGTACCAGCTTTCAGCCATGGAGCCTCCCAGGTGCGGGTGGATCGAGGGGGGATTCGCCTGGAGACGATGGGCGCTCGGGACCGGGGCCGTGCTGGATTTCACGGCCAATCATCACCAGGAAGAGCACCCCCAGCACCAAATAGAGCCCAATCCAACCGAGAAGGGTGAAAATGACATCACCTGAATGCACCGACTGGCTGGCGCCTTGG
>JAYVMM010000146.1:0-3733 GCA_043758975.1 Planctomycetota bacterium
CGCGGCGGTCAAGGCCATCCGCGCCGCCGAAGCGGCGCGCACCACCCCGTGGACGGCCGACGAGCTCGGCAAGATCCCATGACTTCAACAACCGCAAGGAACGCTATGTCCGTCAAACGTCCGCGCATCGCCATCATCGGCCTCGGCTTCGGCGCCGAATTCATCCCGATCTACCAGCTCCACCCCGGCGCCGAGCTCTACGCGATCTGCCAGCGCGACCCGGCCAAGCTCCAGCAGGTCGGTGACGCCTTCAAGGTCGCCAAGCGCTACACCCGCTACGAGGACGTGCTCAAGGACAAGGACGTCGATGCGGTGCACATCAACACCCCCATTCCCGACCACGGCGGCATGAGCATCGCCGCGCTCGAGGCGGGCAAGCACGTGATGTGCACGGTGCCGATGGCCACCAGCCTGGATGAATGCGCGCGCATCGTCACCCTGGCGGAGCGCACCGGACTGCGCTACATGATGGCCGAGACCGTGGTCTATGCCCGCGAGTTCCTCTTCCTCAAGGAGCTCTACCGCAAGGGCGACCTCGGGCGCATCCAGTTCCTCCAGGCCAGCCACCAGCAGGACATGGACGGCTGGCCGAACTACTGGCCGGGCCTGCCGCCGATGCACTACGCCACCCACTGCGTCGGCCCGGTACTGGGCCTGACCGGCGCCGAGGCGGCGCTGGTGTCCTGCTTCGGCTCCGGGCGCATCCGCGACGAGCTGGCGGCGAAGTACGGCTCGCCCTTCGCGGTCGAGACCTGCCACATCGGCTTCCGCGACAGCGACCTCAGCGCGCGCGTCATCCGCTCGCTGTTCGACACCGCGCGCCAGTACCGCGAGAGCATCGACGTCTACGGCTCCAAGCAGAGCTTCGAGTGGCCGCTGATCGAAGGCGAGAAGCCGGTGCTGCACACCGCCAAGAAGCCCGAGCACGAGATCGCCCAGCGCATCACCGTGCCCGACTTCGGCCACCTCCTGCCCGAGTCGATCCGGCGCTTCACCACCCGCGGGGTGTACGACACCAACGACCACCAGCACCTCTCCTTCATCCAGGGCTCCGGCCACGGCGGCTCGCACCCCCATCTCGTGCACGAGTTCATCAGTGCGCTCAACGAGGGCCGCGAAACCTTCCCCAACCACCGCCAGTCGGCCAACTGGACCGGGGTCGGGATCCTCGCCCACCAGTCGGCCATGCGTGGCGGCGAGCTGCTGCAGCTGCCGGAATTCAGCCTCGCCCAGCGCCTCCAGCGCGCCTGAGAGCCCTCCCGCACGCCGGCGGCGCCGGCGTATAGGGCGGCCCGGGCGGCCCTATACTGGGCGCTGGCAGGCGCTATTCTGTCCGCGGCGCGCCCGTCCAGCCCGCACGCGCCACGGAGGGCCCGCCCAGAATGCTGATACCAGACGCCCTGCGCGCCCTGCTCGCAGACGGCCTCGTGCAAGAAGTGGTGCGCCCCCTGAAGAGCGGCAAGGAAGCCTCCGTCTTTATCGTGGTTGCAGAGCACCAGCAGTGCGCGGCCAAGGTCTATAAACAGGCTCACCAACGCAACTTCCGCCAACGCCAGGACTACGTCGAGGGCCGCACCGGCAGCGACACCCGCACCCAGCGTGCGATGGGCCGCGGCAGCCGCTTCGGGCGCCAGGCCTCCGAGGAGGCCTGGCAGACCGCCGAGGTGCGCGCCATGCACACCCTCGCCGCCGCCGGCGTGCGCATCCCCCGTCCGCGCGCCCTGCACGAGGGCGGCATCCTGCTCATGGACCTGGTCTGCGGGCGCGACGGCCAGCCCGCGGCCCAGATCGCCACCGTGCGCTACCGCCACGACGAGGCGGTGCGCACCCATCTCCTGATCATGCACCAGATCGCCAGCATGCTGCGCGTCGGCGTCGTGCACGCCGACCTCTCGGAATTCAACATCCTCAATGCCTCTGACGGTCCGATCATCATCGACTTCCCGCAGGCGGTCGACGCCGCCCGCAACAACAACGCCAAGCGCCTGCTGCTGCGCGACGTCGCCAACGTCACGCGCTTCTTCGCACGCTTCGCCCCCGAGCTGCGCCGCACCCAGTACGGCGAGGAAATGTGGCTGCTGCACGAGCACGCCCAGCTGCGCCCGGACACCGTGCTGAGCGGGCGTTTCCAGGCCGCGCGCGGCACCGTCGACGCCCAGGTGGTGCTGCGCGCCATCGAGGAGGCTAAAGAGGAGGCCGCCAAGCGCGAAGAGGTCAAACGCTGGCGCGAAGAGCGTCGGCGCCCCGGCCACTGAACCAGCCGCTCCTGGCGCGACCTCGCCTGACCCCGACGAGTTTACCTGCTCCATCGCTGTGCCAAATGCCCGCATCAGCGGGACTTGCCAATTTTCATCAACGAATATCTTTTTCACAGGTAAAATAGACATGCCCCCCCGCACCCCGCCGAGCTACGCCGTACCGGCCCTGGAAAAGGGCCTCGACCTGCTCGAGTGCCTGGCCGGGGCGGGCGGCGGGCTGTCGCAGAGCGAGCTGGCGCGCCAGCTCGGGCGCAGCGCGAGCGAGATCTTCCGCATGCTCGCCTGCCTTGAGCGCCGCGGCTACCTCGAGAAGGATGCGCACAGCGGGCGCTACCAGCTGACCCTGCGGCTGTTCGCACTCGCGCGCACGCACAGCCCGGTCGACCACCTCCTGCGCGCCGCCCAGCAGCCGATGCGCGAACTCGCGCGCACGCTGGGCGAATCCTGCCACCTCAGCGTGATCAGCCAGGGCCGCCTGCTGGTGCTGGCCCAGGTCGAGAGCACCCACCGCGTGCGCCTCTCGATCGAAATCGGCGCGCGCTTCCCGCTGCTCTACACCCTCTCCGGGCGCCTCCTGCTGGCGCACAGCCCAGAGGCCGAGCGCGCCGATCTGCTCGCCCATGACGACGACTGGGCGGCGGCGGACGCGCAGGCGCAGGAGCAGCTGCTCGCCGACTTCGCGCGCTTGGCCCAGGCGCGGGTGACCTCAGCGACCTCCGACCTCACCGCTGGGGTACGCGACGCCGCCGCCCTGGTCGGCGAGCCCGGCATCGGGGTGGCGGCGGTACTGTGCGTGCCGGCGCTGATCGCGGTGGGAAAACCCAAGCCGCTCGCGCAGCAGGTCGCGGCGGTGCTGGCGGCGGCAGGTGCGATCACCCGCGCGCTTGGGCTGGCTCAGCTCGCCCAGCTCAGCCTGCCAGGGAGCGTCCGGGCATGACCGCGATTCGCCTGATGGCTGCTTTGTTGATGCTGACGCTGTGGCCGTGCGCCGCCGCGCGGTCTGCCGATGACGCCGCCGGCCTGGCGCAGTTCGAGGCGAGGATCCGCCCGCTCCTGGCCGACAAGTGCTACCCCTGCCACAGTGCGAGCGCCGGCAAGCACAAAGGCGGGCTCACCCTCGATTCGCGCCCCTCCATGCTCACCGGCGGCGACACCGGACCCGCGCTGGTGGCGGGCGAAGTGGAGAAGAGCCTGATGATCAAGGCGGTGCGCTACGGCGACCCCGACCTGCGCATGCCGCCCAAGGAGCGCCTGAGCCCGGAGAAGGTCGCCGACCTCGAAGCCTGGATCCGCGCCGGGGCGCCCGACCCGCGCACCCAGGCGGTAATCGCCAAGCCGGTGGTCGATGCCGAGGCAGCGCGCCGGCACTGGGCCTACCAGCCGCTGCGCTTGGTGCCGGCGCCGGCGGTGCGCGCCGCCGCCTGGGTGGCCGAACCGAGCGATGCCTTCGTGCTGAACAAGCTCGAGGCCGCCGG
>JAYVMM010000147.1:0-3203 GCA_043758975.1 Planctomycetota bacterium
AAGTCATGGCAATGCAGGGGCGTGTCGCCTTCGTGGATGGGCCGGTTGACGTGGATCCGCACGGCGGATTGGGCGAACAATTGCCGGCTAGCGAGCAGCTGGGGGGTTTCGTCGGGCATGCTCCTGCATTGTCGAGCGGCGTCGGAAAAGTCAAACGAGTCCTATTCGTAAACCAGGAGCATCCTATGGTGCGCGTGCTCTGGTCCGCTACCCTTGCCGGCCATGAAATGCCCCACCATCGACAGCGTGCAGACCGTCACCGGCAACGTCCAGGCCATCGCCGAGCAGGCCCTGGAGGAGAGCGGTGGGCTGCTGCGCCTGGCGCCCTGCTGGGTGCCGCGCTCCTTCCTCCAGCCGGGCAAGCGCCTCAAGCTCGACCCCAACGATCTCTACGCCTTCGGCCTCGACCGCGGCGGCATCGACGAGCGCTGGTTCGCCTCCACCACCCCGGCGGCGAACGATAACCGCCGCCCCGACGAGGGCTATTCCTACGTCGTGCATGGCGGCAAGCGCTTCACCCTCAAGGACGCGGTCGCCGCCCTCGGCGCGCGCGCGGTCGGAGACGCGATCTGGAAGAAGTACGCGCGCTGGCCGGTGTACTCGAAGTTCTTCGATAACATGGGGCCGATCCCCCATCATATGCACCAGAGCGCCGAGTACGCGGCCAAGGTCAATCAGGAAGGCAAGCCCGAGGCCTACTACTTCCCGCCCCAGCACAACAACGTCGGCAACAACTTCCCCTACACTTTCTTCGGCCTCAACCCCGGCACCACCAAGGGCCAGCTGCGCAAGTGCCTGGAGAACTGGAACACCGGCGATAACGGCATCCTCGACATCTCCGCCGCCTACCGGCTCAAGCCAGGCAGCGGCTGGCTGGTCGGCCCCGGCATCCTGCACGCCCCGGGCTCGCTGTGCACCTATGAGCCGCAGTGGGGCTCGGACGTCTTCGGCATGTACCAGTCGCTGGTCGAGGGCCGCGAGGTACCATGGAACTTGCTGGTCAAGGACGTGCCCAGCGACCGCCACCGCGACCTCGACTACATCATCGAGCAGCTCGACTGGGAGTCGAACATCGACCCCTTCTTCAAGGAGAACCACTACCTCGAGCCGATCCCGGTGGCCGACACCGAGAGCGCCGGCTACGTCGACCGCTGGATCGTCTACGGCAAGGTCAAGGGCGAGCAGCGCTTCAGCGCCAAGGAGCTCACCGTGCAGCCCGGGGTCACGGCGACGATCAAGGACAACGGCGCCTACGGCCTGACCGTGGTGCAGGGCGAGGGGCGCATGAACAAGCTGCGCCTCGACTGTCCGAAGATGATCGGCTTCAAGGACCTCACCGACGACGAGGTGTTCTGCACCGCGCCGGCGGCCAAGAGCGGCGTCACCTTCGTCAACACCTCGGCGCACGAGCCGCTGGTGGTGCTGCGCTACTTCGGCCCCGAGGTCAATCCCGAGGCTCCGGCGGTCGGCGCCTACCGCCAGCTCGCCGCCAGCCGTTCCTGAGCAGCCGCGCTCGTCAGCCACCCGGGTCCGCCCGGCGCGCGCGCGCCGGGCCGCTCCGCCGCCTCTAATCCCCCAGGTGCCCTGATGACCGCACGCCTGCTGCTCCTCGCCACCGTGCTTGCCCTGGGCATGCCCTGCGCCCCGGCGCAGGACTACCTATTGCACAGCTTCGAGAAGATCCGCCTCACCGACAAGTTCTACGCCGAGGGCGCCAACTACGCCGATTTCAACCATGACGGCCACATGGATGTGGTCTACGGCCCCTACTGGTACGCCGGCCCGGCCTTCACCGAGCGGCATGAGATCTACCCGGCCAAGGAATTCGACCCGCACTCCTATTCGCACAACTTCTTCACCTTCACCTACGACTTCAACGGCGATGGCTATCCCGATGTGCTGGTGGTGGGGATGCCGGGCGAACCGGCGATCTGGTACGAGAATCCCGGCACCACGGTCTCGACCAGCACCGCGCCATGGGCCGCCCACCAGGTCTTCGATGTCGTCGACAACGAGTCGCCGGCCTTCACCGACCTCCTCGGCGATGGCAAGCCGGTGCTGGTCTGCACCACCGGCGGACGCATCGGCTACGCCGCCCCGGACTGGAAGGACCCCACCCGCCCGTGGAGCTTCCACGCCATCTCCGAGAAGGGGGTGTGGTTCAAGTACACCCACGGGCTGGGGGTGGGCGACGTCAACGGTGACGGACGCCGGGACCTCATGCTCCATGAGGGCTGGTGGGAGCAGCCGGCCTCGCTCGCCGGCGATCCGCTATGGCAGTTCCACCCCGCCGACTTCGGCAAGGGCGGCGCGCAAATGTACGCCGCCGACCTCACCGGCGACCACCACCCGGCGGTGATCACCAGCCTGGTCGCGCACGGCTACGGCCTGGCCTGGTTCGCCCAGGGCGCCGACGGCGCCTTCACCCAGCACCTCATCATGGGCGGCAAGCCGGCGGACAACCCCTACGGCCTGGTGTTCTCGCAAATGCATGCCGTGGTGGTCACCGACATGGATGGCGACGGGCTGAGCGACATCGTCACCGGCAAGCGCTGGTGGGCGCACGGGCCGGACAAGGACGAGGAGCCGGGCGCGCCGGCGGTGCTCTACTGGTTCAAGCAGGTGCGCGACCAGGCGGGCGTGTCGTTCGTGCCCTACAAGATCGACGACGATTCCGGGGTCGGCACCCAGCTGGTGGTCGGCGATCTCAACGGCGACGGCCTGCCCGACATCGTGGTCGGCAACAAGAAGGGCGCGGTGGTGTTCATCCACCACGTCGCCAAGGTCTCCAAGGAGGAGTACGAGCGCGCCCAGCCGGTGCCGAAGCGCTGACCAGGAGACGCGTCTCAGGCCGAGGCGCGCCGGCGCCACCGCCCGGGCGGGCAGCCGAGATGGCGGGTGAACAGGCGCACGAAATGGTAGGGCGAGGCGAAGCCGGTGCGCGCGGCGACCGCGGTGACGGTGAGCTCGCTGCCGGTGAGCAGGGTCTTGGCCTGGGCCAGGCGCTCGCCGATGAGCAGGGCGCGGAATGAGCGCCCGAAGAGCTCGTGCACGAGATGGCTGGTGCGCGACGGCGACAGGCTGAGCGCGCCGGCGAGGTCGCCCAGGCGCAGGACCTGCGCATGGCGCGCGCGGATGAAGCCGAGGATGCGCGTGCGCCGGCTGTCGTCCTCGCAGGCCGGCTCGGCGGCGCGCGCCGCCAG
>JAYVMM010000148.1:0-11085 GCA_043758975.1 Planctomycetota bacterium
CGAAGTCCTCGTCCGAGTGCGGCTCGTCCCATATGTAGCCGAACAGCACGGCGTTGAGCTTGGAGCGGTCCCACCAGTCGACGATGGTGGTGCAGCTCGCCTTGAATTCCTTTTCGCCGTCCCCTTGCGGCGAGATGCAGGCCACGTTCTGACCGACTCCCCTGCCGACGCGTTCGGTGAAACCGGTGCCGGTGTAGAATTTGCTGTAGGTGTCGCTGACCTCCTCCAGGCCGGAGCCGCCGCAGGGATTGAAATTCAGGCGGTGCTGGTGGGCCATGCGGAAATGCTTGTCCATGATCGCCTTGCAGGCGTCGGATCCCGCATCGTTGCCGGTCTGGTAGCCCCAGCGGATCTGCTCCGGGCCGGTATAGAGGTAGCTGTGGAAATGGGTCTCCTGCGGCAGGGTGAAGTTCCACACCGTCAGCGCGACCTTGACCAGCCCGAGTTCGCGCGCGCCGGATTTGACCTGGAAGGTGCCGGCATAGGCACCCGGTGCGGCATCCTCCGGGACGTAGATGTCCACCCACACCGGCTGGTTCCTGCCTGGGCCGACGGCGAAGGGCGCGCCGTACTTGGCGCTCGCGAAGGGCACCATTTGCGTGGGCTGCTCGCCGGCGGTGGCGCCCTTGAGCACATGGGTGCCATCCCCGCGTGAGGTGATGGTGACCTCCAGATAGTGCTCGAGGTAGAGCTCGATCGAGCTTATGGGTATCCCCGCTCCGGGCCCGGTCAGCCCGGAGGCGACTACGGTGACCTCCTTGAGCTCCTCCTGGTCGGCATGCACCGCAATCTGGAAGGAGACGTATTCGTTGCGCGCGCTGCCGATCTTTACCGTGCGGGTAGCGCCGTCCCAGGTGAGGTTGCGCGCCGATACCGCGTCGCCCGGCTTGATCTTGGTCGCTTCGCCAACGCACCACACGCTCTCGGCGAAGGCCGCGCCCGGGGCGAGAAGGAACAGGAACAGGAGCAGAAGCAGGATGACAGTGCGCATGCAATCCCCGGGGACGATGCCGTTGCCTTACGGTATCCGCCCGCCGTGCCGATCTCACGCCCATTCTCAGGCCCCGGGCACTTCCGCAGCGCGCGAGGCCCGGGGAGGGAGCGCCCGGCGGCCATCACGCCGCCACCGGCGCCAGTGCCGCCGCCTCCCGCCACCCCGCCGCCGACCGTGGGCCCAAGCCGTCCTGCACCCGGGGCGCGCGCGCCCGGTGGCAGCGGCTGCTTGCCGCTCGCTGCTGCCGGTTACTTGGGGGCTGATATGGCGTGTGATGTCGATCGTATCTCCGGTACTGATCGCATGCCACGCCGGGCGCGGTTGACTTCGCTGCGGGTGGCCGGCGAGCATGGCGCCCATCACCGGAGTGCGCGAGTTCGTACCAAGCCTACCATGTTCGGGGATTCCATGTCAGTTATCTGCTGTCGAGAGCCAGTGCGCAACTGGCCTGGATAGGAATTCATCCAGGGCAATTCCTTGCCCGCCGACCAGCAATTGGCGCTTGGGTTTAAATGTTCGGGCAAAGGCTTCCATTCCGGGAAGTGATGTGCGGCGGGCACCGCTTTTCACTTCAATTGCGACCACGGTTTCCCCCAATCGCAGAACAAAGTCGACTTCGTGATTCCGCTCGCGCCAATAGTTGACACTCATGTTTTTACCAAAACCGGAATTAATAAGATGGGCTCCGATGCATGATTCGACGAGCCGGCCCCAATAATCGCCCTGCTGTCTGGCTTCGGCGAAGGTGCGATGATCCAGCGCGCTCATCAATGCGGTGTTCAGTACTTGCAGCTTGGGGCTGGAAGCTCGCTGCTGCAGTTTTCCATGAGCATATTTGGGAATTCCCGCCAACATCCCTGCGCCTTGCATCAGTTCCAGGTAATGGGCGAGGGTGGTGGTGTTCCCGGCGTCTGTAAGTTGGCCGATCATTTTTTGATACGAAAGGATTTGGCCGGAATAGGCGCAGCCAAGTTGAAACAGACGCCGCAATAGTGCCGGTTTGTCAACCCTTGTCAGCAGCAGGATGTCGCGCGAAATGGTGGTTTCGATCAGGGAATCCACAATGTAACGACGCCAGCGTTCCGGGTCGTCGATCAATTCGGCAGCTCCGGGGTACGCCCCGTAGTAAATGTATTGCTCGACCTTCCAGCCGAATGCTTCGCGCATTTCGCTGAAGGACCAGTGCGGCGCTGGAATGACCTCAAATCGTCCAGCAAGACTTTCCGTCAAACCTTTCTGGATAAGCAATGGAGATGAACCCAGCAGAATCACCTTAAGCTTTAATCCGGAATTAGTATCCGCATCCCACAGCAATTTTACCGCGCTTGGCCAGTTCGCGATTTTCTGAATCTCATCCAAAACTAGCAAACTCCCAGCATCGCTCTCCCCAGCCTTGATGCGGGCGATATCCCATTGCTGCTCAAGCCAGGTGCGGTCCTGCAGCGTCGGTTCATCAGCAGAAGCGTAATGGGCTGGTATCTTGGCTGCCTCCATAACCTGCCGAACTACAGTGGTCTTGCCCACTTGCCGGGGGCCTGCCAGCACCTGCACGAAACGGCGCTTTTCCCGCAGCCTTTTCATCAATTCATGATGGATGATTTGGCGAATCATACAATTTACTCAATGTGTTGAGTAATATTGCGCAATGTCATGACTATAGCAACTGCTATTTCATCTCCCTTCCGTGGTGTGCGGATGGCGCCGTTCCCGGTGAGGTTGCGCGCCGATTCCGCATCGACCGGCATGATCTCGGTCGCTTCGCCGACGCTTCACACGTTCTCGGCGAAGGTCGCACGCGGGGCGAGCAGAAGTAGGAGCAGGTTGACGGTGCGTATGCAACCACGGGGAACAAAGTCGTTGCATTACCCGTCTCCGGCTACGGGCACCTCGCAATCGCACGAGGTCCAGCACGGGAGCGCCCGGCGGCCACCCCGCGGTCGGATTTAAGCCGCCCTGCACCAGGAGCATGCGCGCGCCGGGCACCCGGCAGTCGAGCGCGCGCCGGGCACCCCCCCCCGCCCCTGCTGCCGGCTGGTGGTCAACGGCGCGCTGCCGGCGCCGAATAGAATTGTATACCGTTATCAAACGGTATACCAAAACCATGAGCACTGCCCCGAGCACCCAGGCCCGCTCCGATCTCGCCACCGCGCGATTGCGCGCCGACATCATCGACGAGGTCCTCGCCCCCGGCGCCGCCCTCGCCGAGGCCACGGTGGCGCGCCGCCTGGGGGTGAGCAGGGTGCCGGTGCGCGAGGCGCTGTTCACCCTCGAGCGTGAGGGCCTGGTCGGCTTCACCCCCACCGGGCGCGCCTACGTCAAGGCCCTCGACGCGCAGGACTTCAACGAGCTCTACGTCATGCGCCTGACCCTCGAGCCGGTGGCCACCCGCCTCGCCGCGAACGCGCTGCGCGCGCAACCGCAGGCGCTGCTCGCCAACGTCGCCGCCACCGCGCGCGCCAAGTCGATCCTCGAGGTCACCCGCCTCGACCTCGAATTCCACCACCACATCATGGTCGCCTCCGGCAATGCGCGCATGCTCAAGTCCTGGCTGGTATTGCGCTGGGAGCTCGGGCTGTGGCTGGGGCGGCTGCACCGCCTGCATGAACGCCGCACGCGCAGCGTGCGCGCCGAGACCGTGCGCGCGCACTCAGAGCTCATCGCCCTCTTCCGCACCGAATCGCCCGCCGCCTGCGAAGGCCTGATGCGGCGGCACATCCTCGGCTGGCATGCCTGGCTGCCGAAATCGCCCGCCGGCGTGGACGCGACCTGAGATGGCCCGCTCCCCCCGCCCCCGCCCCATCCTGCTGGCCGCGCTGCTCGCCTTAGCACTGCCGTACGCCGGCCTGGCTGGCGCCGATACCGCTCCCACCGCCGCCTTCAACAGCGCGATCCGCCCGCTGCTGAAGGATTACTGCCTGGGCTGCCATTCGACCGCCAAGCACAAGGGCGACTTCGATCTCGAGCAACATGTCGATGCGCGCGACATCCAGCACCATCCGCGTGTCTGGCAGCGCGTGCTCGAGCAGCTCAACGACGGCGAGATGCCGCCTGACGGCAAACCCCATCCCTCAAGCGAGGAGGGCGTGCGCCTGGCGGCCTGGGTCGCCAACGGCCTCGATCAGGTGGCGCAGGCCAACGCCGGGGATCCCGGGCCAG
Organism: Planctomycetota bacterium; assembly: GCA_043758975.1. Classification (GTDB taxonomy): domain Bacteria; phylum Planctomycetota; class UBA11346; order UBA11346; family UBA11346; genus BOG-1363. Next base: position 4,151 of record JAYVMM010000148.1, read on the forward strand.
TAGTGCTGCGCCGACTGTCGAATGCCGAGTACACCTACACCATCCGCGACCTCACCGGGGTCACCGCGCTCGATCCGGTGCGCGAATTCCCGGTCGATGGCGCCGCCGGCGAGGGCTTCAGCAACACCGGGCAAGCGCTGGTGATGTCGCCGGCGCTGGCGGGCAAGTACCTCGACGCGGGGAAGTCCATCGCCGCGCATGCGCTGCTGCTGCCCGACGGCCTGCGCTTCTCCGCGGCAATCTCGCGCCGCGACTCGACCGAGGAGCTGCTCGCCGCCATCCGCGCCTTCTACGCCGCCTACACCGACCAGGGCGGGCAGGACACCGTGACCATGCAGGGCATCGTGCTGGACAAGAACCAGGGCGGGCGCCTGCCACTGGAGCGCTACCTCGCTGCCGCGCTCGAGCTGCGCGCACCCGGTGGCGACGCGACCGCGGTCGCCCACCGTCATGGCCTCAACGCCAAGTACCTGGTAACCCTGGCCGAGCTCTTCAACGGCAAGCGGCCCTCGCTCATCCTAGACCCCCTGCGCCTACGCTTTCAGCATGCCGGCCCCGCCGAGGTGGCGGGGATCGCCCTCGAGATCGCGCGCTGGCAGAAAGCGCTGTGGCGCTTCAATGGGGTCGGGCAGATCGGCAAGAAGGACAGCGCGACGCACTGGCTCGAAGCGCTCAGCCCGCTCGCCGACAAGCAGGAGGTCCACCTCAAGCTGCCGAGCGCGCCCGCCGGTGGCGAGGTGGTGGTCCAGCTATGCGCCGACGAGGGCGCCGGCGACCACCGCGGCGACCTGGTGGTGTGGCAGCAGCCCCGCCTGGTCGCCCCCGGCCAGCCGCCGCTGCTGCTGCGCGATGTGCGCGCCCATGTCGGCGCGCTCCTCGCGCGGCGCGACCAGCGCATCGCGGTCGCCGCCAAGGCCCTGCGCGCGGCGTCGCAGGCGGAGCAGGAGGCCGGCGAGGGCGACCTCAATGGGCTCGCCACCCGCCATGGGCTGGACGCGGATGCGCTGGGCGCCTGGCTCGGCCTGCTCGGGCTAGGCAAGCGCGGCGAGCCCAAGCTGACGCTAATGACCAGCCAGCTGACCAAGGCCGGCAGCTACGACTTCGTCCAGGGCTGGGGCTCCGCCGACACCCCGTCGCTGGTGGCCAATTCCACCGACCAGCACGTACGCATCCCGGGCAACCTCAAGGGCCACGGCGTGGTCATGCACCCCTCGCCGACGCTGATGGTGGCGACCGGCTGGCGTAGCCCGGTGGCGGCAACGGTGCGCATCGCCGCCACCGTCACCCACGCCCATCCCGAATGCGGCAATGGCGTGACCTGGGCGCTCGAACTCCGGCGCGGCGATGCCCGCGTGCGCCTGGCGAGCGGCGAGGCGCATGGGCCGGGGGCGGTTGCGGTCGGCCCCATCGAGCGCTGTACCGTACTCCCTGGCGATCTGCTCTCGCTGCTGGTCGGCCCGCGCGGCGGCAGCCATGCCTGCGCCCTCACCGACATCGAGTTCACCCTCACCAGCGTCGATGCCGCCGGCAAGCCAGGCGAAGAATGGTCGCTGACGCGCGACGTCTCCCCGGACGTGCTCGCCGGCAATCCGCACGCCGACCGCAAAGGGCATGCCGCGGTGTGGCATTTCTACAGCGAACCGCTCGCCGCCTCCGCAGCGAGCGTGCAGTTCCCCAAGGGCTCGCTGCTCGCACGCTGGTTGGCGACGGCGCCCGGGCAGGAGCGCGATGCGCTCGCCGACCAGCTCCAGGCCCTGCTCACCGCCCCCGCGGGCGCGAGCGGCCCGGACTTTGATCTGCGCACCCAGCTGACCGCGCTCAACGGCCCGCTGTGCACCGGCGGCGCGCCGGCCTCCCCAGCTCCTGCCGCGGACGCCAGCCATGCCCAATGGGGACTTGAGGAGGCGCGTTTCGGCAAGCGCCCGGACGGCAGCGCCCTCGCCGCCGCCGCCGATCTGTGCATGGCCGCACCCGGCGCGCTCAGCATCCGCCTGCCGGCCGAGCTGTGCACCGGCTGCGAGCTGGTCGCCACCGGCGTGCTCGACGGCGCCTCCGCCGCCGCCGGCTGCGTGCGCCTGCAGGCGGTGGTCGGTGGCCCGCAGCCACCCGGGCCCGACTCGGCCTTCGTGGTCGGGGCCGCGGGCGAGGGGCGGGCACGACTGGGCGCCGACTTCGACGAATTCCGCGCGGTATTCCCCGCTGCGCTGTGCTACACCAAGATCGTGCCGGTGGACGAGGTCGTCACCCTCACGCTGTTCTACCGCGAGGACGACCAGCTGTGCCGGCTGATGCTCGGGGCGGAGGAGCGTGCCGCCCTCGACCGCCTGTGGGACGAGCTGCACTTCGTCAGCCAGGATGCGCTGACCCAGGTCGACGCCTACGAACAGCTGTGGCAGTTTGCCACCCAGGATGGCGACCCGCGCACGCTCGAACCGCTGCGCGCACCGATCATGGCGCGCGCAGTCGCCTTCCGCCAGCAGCTCGTCGAGGCCCAGCCGCGCCAGCTCGAGGCCGCGGTCGATTTCGCCGGGCGCGCCTGGCGCCGCGCGCTCACCGATGGCGAGAAGGCCGATCTGCGCACGCTCTACCGCACCCTACGCGAGCGCGAGCTGCCGCACGACCAGGCGCTGCGCCTGCTGCTCGCGCGCATCCTCATCTCCCCCGCCTTCCTCTACCGCGCCGAGGGCGCCCGCCCGGGCACCGCCCAGGGCCCGGTCACGGCCAATGAGCTGGCCAACCGCCTGAGCTACTTCCTGTGGTCGTCGCAGGGCGACGACGAATTGCGCGCGGCGGCGGCCTCTGGGCGGCTGCTCGATCCCGACGTGCTCAGTGCCCAGGCCCAGCGCATGCTGCGCGATCCGCGCATGCGCCGCATGGCGGTCGAGTTCGGCTGCAGCTGGCTGCACATCCGCGACTTCGACACTCTCGACGAGAAGAGCGAACGCCACTTCCCCGCCTTCGCCACGCTGCGCGGGGCGATGTACGAGGAGGCCATCCGCTTCCTCACCGATTTCTTGCGCTCCGACCGCACGCTCACCAGCCTGCTCGACGCCGACGACGGCTTCGTCAACGGCGAGCTCGCCGCCTTCTACGGCCTGCCCGGCGGGCAGGGCGCCGAGTGGCGGCACGTCGAGGGCCTGCGCGCGATCGGCCGCGGCGGCATCCTCGGCCTCGCCGCGACCCTGGCCAAGCAGTCCGGCGCCTCGCGCACCAGCCCGATCCTGCGCGGCAACTGGGTGGCCGAGGCGTTGCTCGGCGACCGCCTGCCGCGCCCGCCCAAGGACGTGCCGCAGCTGCCCAGCGACGAGGCGGACGTGGCGCTGAGCGTGCGCCAGCTGACCGAGAAGCACGCCGCCGACCCGCGCTGCAACGGCTGCCACGTGCGCATCGACGCCTTCGGCTTCGCGCTCGAGGGCTTCGACGCCATCGGCCGTCTGCGCACCCACGACCTCGGCAAGCACGCCATCGACACCGCCGCCACGGTGATGGATGGCACCCGCATCGAGGGCTTGGACGGCCTGCGCAGCTACCTGCTCGGCAAGCGGCGCGACGCCTTCCTGCGCCAGTTCTGCCGCAAGCTGCTCGGTTACGCCCTCGGGCGCGCGGTGCAGCTCTCAGACGAGCCGCTTTTGACCATGATGCGCACCCAGCTTGCCGCTTCCGGCTGGCATATCGGCAGCGCCATCGATATGATCGTCCGCAGCCGCCAGTTCCGCGACATCCGCGGGCGGGACGCGGTGTTTGAAGAATGACCATGCCCCGCCCGAGGAGCCTGCCATGAGCCCGAGCCCGCGCTGCACCCGCCGCACCGTCCTGCGTGGCCTCGGCGTCGCCATGGCGCTGCCGTGGCTGGAGTCGCTGTGCGCCTGGGGAGACGAGTCGGGCACGCCCGGCGCCGGCGCCGGCGCGGCCCCGGTGCGCCTGGCAGTGATGTTTTCCGGCAACGGCTTCCACAGCAAGGAATGGTGGGCCAAGGGCGAAGGCGCCGGGCTGGAATTCGGCAAAGTGCTCGCCCCGCTCGTGCCGCTGCGCGAGAAGACCCTGTTCATTCGCGGGCTGTTCAACGCTGAGGCGACCAAGGGCAACATCCACAGCTCGCAGACCGGCAACCTGCTCTCCGGCGCGCCGCTCGCTTCAGGCGGCGAGATCCGCTCCGGCACCAGCATCGACCAGCTGCTCGCCACCCGCCTCGGGCACGCGACCAAGATCCCTAGCCTGGTGCTGGGCTGCGAGAAGTCGAACCCCTCGGTGCACAAGAACTACTCGATGCTCTACAGCTCGCACATCTCGTGGAGCTCGCCGACCACCCCGACTCCGCTCGAGATCTACCCCGCGCTCGCCTTCGACCGCCTGTTCAAGGACGAGGCCAGCCGCGGCGACCAGGGCGTGCTTGACGCCGTGCTCGGCGACGCCGCCAGCCTGCGCCCCACCCTTTGCAGCGGCGACCAGCGCAAGTTCGACGAGTACCTCGAGTCGGTGCACGAGGTCGAGACACGCATCGCCAACGCCGGCAAGCGCGCCGGCGCGCAGGCCTGGAAGCCGACCCTCGACAAGCCGACCATGGCTCGCCCCGCCGACGGCATCCCGGAGAAGGTCGCCGAGCACATGCGCCTGATGTGCGACATCCTGGTGCTCGGCCTGCAGACCGACACCACCCGCTTCGCCACCCTCAAGCTCAACAACGACCACTCCTCGATGCGCTTCCCGCATCTCGGGGTCGACTACATGATCCACCATCTCCTGTCGCACTCCGACACCCCGGACTGGCTCAAGGTCAACACCTTCTTCCTCGAGCAGGTCGCCTACGTCGCGAGCAAGCTCGACGCCATCCAGGAGGGGCCGCGCACCCTGCTCGACAACAGCATGCTGATGTACTGCTCGAGCATGATGACCGGCAACCACAACAACGACCAGCTCCCGGTGGTGCTGCTCGGCGGCGGCGGCGGGCGCATCAAGGGCGGGCGCATCCTCGACTACAACGGCAAGCCGGACCGCCAGCTGTGCCGGCTCTACCTCTCGATGATGAGCAAGTGCGGGGTCACGCTGCCGCAATTCGGCGACGCCACCACCCCCCTCGCCGAGGTCTAGCTAGCGCACCACCGTGTTCCCAGGCGGAATGGTCGCGGGCATAATCAGCTGCGTGCGTGCGCACGCTACGCGAAAGTCGCCCTTGGCGAAGGCAATTCCCGCCAGGCGAAGCCAGGATGATGCGCTCCTAGGGCCGACTAGACTGCCCTTGTCCAGGGTCAGGTGATAGCGCCACGCATCAGCCCCCTTGGGCTGGATCACCAGGTTGGCGATAGTCGGCGTGGCCTCGTCGACGCGCCACATGCCGGCAATCATCTCGTCGGTGGCGAAGATGATCCGTGCGGTGCGCAGCGTCAGGGTTATGCCGAAATTCTCGACCTTGGCGGCAGCGCCGTCGGCTTCCTTCTGCGCAGCGGTCACCGCTTTCTTGTCGACGACCCAATGTCCATAGAGAAGATCCTGGTTGATATTCTCGGCGGTCGCGCAAGTCACCGCCAGCAGGCACAAGCAGACGATGCGCATGTCAGTCTCCGGGAATGGCCGATATCTGGCCGTCCAATGGGCCGACTGCCTGGGACAAGCCGCCTGGCCAAGCGCAGCGTCACCTGCACCGCTATCCTCCCGGAACCCGCGTCGTCAGATAGGTTCTCACCGCCGGATCGTCGGAAAGCCCGATTGCGCGGTTGATCGCAGCCGCGGCCCGATCCGGTTGCCCCAGTCGCGCGTAGAGGTGGCCAGATAGGGCCCAGTACGGCTGGTAGTCGGTAACCTGCTCATCGGAGATTTCGTGCAGGAGCGCCAATCCGGTGGCAGCGCCACGCACCTCAGCGACCGCGGCCGCCCGCCCGACCAGGGCGCCGATCGTCGGGGCGATGCGTACCAGGCCCTCATACATCAAGGCGACGCTCTCCCAGTCGGTGCAGCCGGTCAGCGCCCGCTGGGCATGGATGGACTGGATTGCCGCCTCGAGCTGGAAGCGTCCAGGTTTGGCGAAACGGGCCGCGTCAGCGAGCATCAATTCGGCCTCGACGGTCATGGGCACCGACCAGCGCGTCACCTCCTGCTCGGACAGCGGCACGTACCCCCCGTCGTCCGACCGTCGTGCCGCGCGGCGCGCCTCGCAATGGAGCATGAGCGCCAGCAGACCATAGGCTTCCGGCTGGTCCGGGAGCAGCTGGATGACCAGGCGACCGAGGTGGATGGCGTCGCTGGCCAGACCCCGGGTGCGCTCGCCCGCACCGCTGATGTCATCCCAGCCGCTGCCATAGGCGGCATAGATCGCCCCGAGGACAGCATCGAGGCGTGGCCCGAGTTGATCGGCGTCGGGCAGTTCGAAACGCATCCCGGCATCGCGGATCTTCGCTTTCGCCCGTGCCAGGCGCTGGCCCATGGTCGTCGGACGCATCAAAAAGGCCGAGGCTATCCGCGCCGCATCGAGACCGAGGACGGTCTGCAGCATCAGCGGCGTGCGCGCATGTTCGTCGATCGCCGGATGGGCGCACAAGAATAGCATCTTCAGCCGTTCGTCGGGGAAGTCGTCGGCGCCTTGCGCCAGCGCCTGCGCCTGTTCCGCGGCGGCGGTGAGCGACGGCAGCGCCTCCCGCTGCACCCCCTCCTGACGAGCACGGTCAATGAGCTTGCGCCGTGCGGTGGTCAGCAGCCAGGCTTCCGGACGCTGCGGGATCCCGTCGTCCGGCCAAGTTTCCAGGGCGGCCTGGAAGGCATCGCTGAGCGCATCCTCGGCCGAGGCGACGTCGCGCGAACGCGCGCTGAGGTAGGCCAGCAGGCGGCCATAGGAGTCGCGCGCGACCTGCTCGACCGCCTGCTGGGCCCGGTTCACGATGCTGCCGGTCGCGGCGGGAGGTTGGGACGCACTTCGATGACCCCCTGCTGGTACGGGCAGCGCG
>JAYVMM010000149.1:0-3086 GCA_043758975.1 Planctomycetota bacterium
TGGGCCTCCAACGACTACCTCGGCGCCGCCAACCGCTTGCGCGTCAAGAACGCCGCCGCGCGCGCGGTGCGCAGCTACGGCGCCGGCGCCGGTGCCGCCCGCCTGCTCAGTGGCGGCCTGCGCTGCCACCGCCGCCTCGAGCAGCGCCTGGCCAATTGGCTGTCGTGCGCCGAGGTGCTGGTCACCACCACCGGCTTCCAGGCCAACCTCAGCGCCCTGGTCAGCCTGGCGAGCTCGGCTGAGGACGTCATCATCCTCGACCGCCTGTGCCACGCCTCGACCTACGACGGCGCCCGCCTTGCCGCCGGCACCCTGCTGCGCTTCCAGCACAACGACGTCGCCGACCTCGAGAAGCAGCTGATGCGCACCGCCGGCGCCCCGCGCCGCCTGGTGTGCGTGGAGGCGGTCTATTCGATGGATGGCGACGAGGCGCCGCTGAGCGAGATCGCCGCCGTATGCCACCGGCACGGCGCGCTCCTGGTGGTCGACGAGGCGCATGCCTTAGGCGTGCTCGGCCCGGGCGGGCGCGGGGCGTGCGCCGAGCATGGCGTCACCGCCGACCTGCGCATCGGCACCTGCTCGAAGAGCCTGGGTTCGCAGGGCGGCTTCATCGCCGGCGATCGCGAACTGATCGAACTGGTGGTGAACCGCGGGCGCGCCTTCATCTTCTCGACCGCGCCGGTGCCCGCCGCGATGGGCGCGGCGAGCGAGGCCCTCGACCTCCTGCGCGAGGAGCCCGAACTGCCGGAGCGCTTGCGCGCCGAGGCGCAGGAGGTGCGCAGCGCCCTGATCGAACAGGGCTGGAAGGTGCCCGCGGGCCGCTCGCCGATCATCCCGGTCATCATCGGCGAGGAGCGCCCCGCGCTCGCGCTCGCGAACCATTTGCGCAGCCAGGGCCACTTCGCGCCCGCCATCCGCCCGCCCACGGTGCCCGCCGGAAGCTGCCGGCTGCGTCTGAGCGTGACCCTGGCGCACAAACCCTCCGACCGCCGCCGCCTGATCAAGGCCATGGCCAGCGCGCGCGCGCTGCCGGAGCTCGCTCCCGGCGCCTAGCCGATGCGCTCAGCGCCCTTGAGGGTCCAGGCCTGGGGGTGGTGGGTGAAGCCGATGTGCGGGTAGTAGTCGACCGCCTTGGGCGCGGCGAGCAGCACCAGCAGGGCGCGTTCGCCAAGCTCGGCCTGGGTCCGGCGCATCAGCGCTTTGCCGATGCCGAGGCGTTGATGGCTGGTGCGCACCGCGAGGTCGGCAAGGTAGGCGACGTAGCTGAAGTCGGTGAGGGTGCGCGCGATCCCCACCGCGAGTTCGCCGTCCCAGGCGGTGATCACCAGGTTGGCGTGGCGCAGCATGTCGGCGAAGGCCGCGAGGTCGTCGATCGGCCTGCGCTCGCCCAGGGTCGAGGCGCGGTAGAGCTCGCGCATCTTTTCGAGCTCGAGGATGCCGCCACGCCGGTAGGTGATGGCGCCGGGCACGGTCAGTGCCCGCTGGAGAAGAGCTTGCTCATCTCCTTGGGGTCGACCTTGCCGAAGCCGCCGGCGGCGTCGATAACGCTGCCCTTGAGCGGCTGCGCCGCCGGGGTGCCGGCGAGGGTGCAGACGTCGGCGGTGTCGCGCGTCTCGAAGACCTTCAAGCCGGCGCTCCTGGCTGCCGCCACCCCGGCGTCGAGTTGGCTCATAAGAGCCGAACGGGTCCAGGCGATGCTCACCCCGAGATAATGGCCGTTGCGGCGGTCGCCGACCTCGTTCTGGCCCTGGACCACGATCGGGCGCAGCGCCTGCTTGGTCGCGGGATAGAGCCCGGAGCCCTGCATGCGCCCATCGTTGGGCGAGAGCGGCACCACCACGTACCAAGGCAGGCCGCGCGGTGCTGCGCGAGCATGGCGCGCGCAGAGGTGGTAGACGCCGAAGACGTTGACCGCGAAGACGCGGGCGTAGTCCTCGGGCTTGATGCCAACGAAGAGCTGCGGGTGGTTGACCGCGGCGAAGGGGTAGAGGTGGGTGAGCGCGAGGTTCTGGCCCTTGAGGTGGTCGAGCAGCTGGTCGAGCTGACCGAGCTCGCCCTGGTTGACCTGGGCCGGCAGCACCGCCCCGGCCTTGGCCTCGCCCGCGAGCTGGGTGGCGGTGGCGGTGATGCGCGCGAGGTCGCGGCTGCCGGTGATCACCACTCTGGCGCCCCCGCTCGCGAAGTTGCGCGCGATGGCGTAGCCGATCGAGTTGGGGTCGCTGGCGCCGGTGACCAGGACCACGGCGTTGGCGAATGACAGCCCCGCGCGCGCGGCACTGTGCAGGGCGGGGAAGCGCGCATCATCGACCAGGGCGGGGTCGATCTGCGGGCTCCAGCTGCCGGAGGTGCCGGCGGTGATCCAGCTGCCGAACTGCGCGTCCATGATGGGTGTTCCAGGGCGTGGTGCCAAGCTGCCGGGGCGATGGCCGGGTGATACCCGTTGCTGCCGCCTGCTGCAAGCGGCGGCCCGGCGCGCTGCCGCCGCGCACGTCAAGCTCGGCGATTGCCGCTTTCCTCCCCGCCCCTGGCGCCAACGATGCCGACATGGCGATGTCCAGCTGCCCAGCACTCGTGCACGTCCGCGCCTTGCTCCCGAGCGTGGCGCTTTGCCTGTTCGCCGGCGCCGCCGGCTGGGGTGTTGAGGAGCCCAAGCTCGAAGGGGTCGACGTCATCAAGGCGGTGAGAGACCTCGCAGCTGAGGTGCGCACGCCGTCCTCCCCGGTCGCCAAGGGCAAGCCCTGGGAAGGCGACATCGCCGCCCTCACTGAGCCGCAGCCGGAGCGCTACAACCCGGCGATGGCGGCGCTGATCCGCCGCGGCGCCACGGTGCTCCCCGACCTGGGCGTGCTGGCGGTCGACCAGGACTGGCGCATCCGCGCGCGTGTGGTGCAAGTGGCCGCAGGCATCGGCGGCGATGGCGGTACCGCCCTGGTGCTCGCGCTCAGCCGCGATGACGAGAAGCAGGTGCGCGAGGTCGCCGCCTATTCCCTCGGCATGGCCGGCGGCAAGGGTGCCTTCGAGCGCCTCGCTCAGCTGCTGGGCGCGGGCGATCCGATCATCCGCGAGGCCGCCGCGCGCGGGCTCGG
>JAYVMM010000150.1:0-2466 GCA_043758975.1 Planctomycetota bacterium
GCCGGCGGTGCTCCGGGCGCGGGCGCGCTGGGCGAGTGGCGAAGTAACGGGGTCGCCGCACCCGGCCAATCGCGCGGGAAGGCCACCAGGACGTAGCCGTGCTCGCCGACATGGCGGAGGTTGTACTCGGCGACCTCCAGCCGGCGGCGGTAGAGGTCGGTCTCGTGCGCATGCAGCTCGTCGGAGGCGTGGTGGTCCTCGGCGAGCAGGCGGGTGGCCTCGGTGTAGGCGGTCTTGGCCTTGGCGTGCTCACCGAGCGCCGATTCGACGCAGCCGATGGTGTCGAGCACCATGTGCGCCTGCTCCGGGAATTTGCTCACCTGTTCCTCCAGGCGCGGCACCAGCTGCTGGGCGAGCTTGAGGTCCTGCACGGTCGGGCTGTCGGTGCCGGCGACCAGCAGGTAGGCAAGGGTGTTGTCGAGGTCGGCGTCGAGCTGGGCATCGCCGGTGGTGACGTCGAAGAACGGGCGCAGGCGGTTGCGGTAGTGGTAGCCGATGCGGTCGTCGAAGACGAGATGGTTGCGACCGCTCGCGTCCTGCTGCACCTCGACCCCGGCGATCAGCGGCAGGAACAGCCTCGCCAGCCGCATGCGCTGCCGCTCTTCGCCGCGGTTGAGCCAGGTCTTCAACGGCAGCACATCGCCGCTGTCAGCGAGCTTGAGCGCATGGTCGAGGTCGTGGTCCTGGTCCACCCACTGCGCGAGCTCGATCCGCGCCCGGGCGGGCGTCGGATCCTCGCGCGGCTCGAACAGCCACACCGCGATGAAGAGCGTGCACAGCAGGACGATCAGACCATTGCGCATACGGCGGACCAGGTGGTTGTGCCAGCCGGCGAGTTCCGGCCGCTGGTGGACGCGTTCAAGGAAGGCGACGCGCTCGGCGATGCTGTAATGCCGCCAGCTGGGCTCATTCTCGGGCTGACCGGAAAGCTGCGCAACCGATTTGAGGGCATCCCCCATGGTGAGGGCGTCGCCGACCAGTTCGGCACCGGCGAGGTCGGCCTGGCGCTCGCAGGCGCGGCTGAGGTAGCCGAACACCAGGCGGAACAGCACCGCCATCACGCCCAGCCCGACCGCCATCTTGACCAGGGGGGCGAGGGGATCGTCCGCCCCCATCAGGCCGTGGTCGGCGTGCGTACCGAGCAGCGGACGCACCAGGTCGAGGAAATGGTGGTCGATGAGGAAGGAGATCATCACGGTGGCGTTGGTGAACAGGAAGTAGAGCCACAGGTGGCCGTGGCGGGCATGCCCGAGCTCGTGGCCGAGCACCGCCAGCAGCTGGCGGGGCGGCAGGTCGCGCATGAGGTCCTCGGTGAACAGGACATAGCGCAGCTGCGGCATCAGGCCGACCACCGCGGCGTTGTAGACCCGCCCACCGGGCACCGGCCAGCGCATCAGGCCGGCGACGCGCACCCCCATGCGCCGGCAGGCGTCGCGCATCAGACGCTCGAGCTCGCTGGCGAACATCGGCGTGGCCCCCCACAGCGGCATCAGCAGCAGGGGCAGGACGATGAGCAGGGCGATCATCACCAGCTGGGCGAGGTAGGCGCCCAGCAGCAGGCCCCAGTAGCTGGTGAACCACGATTCGATGTTCCAGCGGTGGGCGATCCAGGGTCCGATGTCGAACAACGGCAGGACCAGGACCATGGGCAGCACGCCGAAGCGGAACTGGTGCATCATCAGCCCGAAGCGGGTCCATGGGTGGCCGCTGACCGCCCGCACCGCCGGGGTCAGCGCCCACCAGTGCACCGCCTGCATCGCCACCCACGGGGCGATCGCCACCGTATAGCCGAACTGGTGGCCGTGCGCCGCTTCCGACGACCAGCCCCAGCCGTAGCAGATCCAGCCGAACCAGGCCAGCATGAGCGCCTGCGCCGCCACCTCCCAGCGTCCAAGCACGCGCCGCCGGCCGTTGCGCGCGATCAGGCGCGCCACCAGCTCGTTGATCAGGGTCCAGGCCGCCAGCCCGCCGGAGACGGCCACCCACAGCATCCACGGCGGAGTGAGCGGGATGAGGGCGTGCGCATCCGCGGTGGTTTCGGCTACCAGCAGGGCGAAGATCAGGGGGAGCAGGCCGATCATGCAGGGCAGGCATCCTAACGCGAGTCCGGGAAAGGCGAAGCGCCGCGGGTCAGGAGATTGCACCGGGGCGGGCCGCTGCCGCCAGGCGGGCGATGCGGCTTGAACGGGGGGCGGAGGGCGGCGAGCATGGCGGTCAGGCCCACCCATGGTTCCCGCCGCCTTGCCCCCGCCCCCGCCCCCGCCTCCTGAGCCGCCCCCGACGAGCGACGGTCCCGCCGCCATCGGCGCGTGGCGCGTGCGCGTGCTCGATGCCGCCCTGGCGGGAGTACCCTGCGCACCGCCGCCGCCCGCCGAACTGGAGCAGGAGCTTACGGGCTGGGCGATTGAGCTGCTCGGCAGCGCGCGCGGACCCGCACGCGGCCTGAGCGCGGGGCAGGTGCCGGCG
>JAYVMM010000151.1:0-5859 GCA_043758975.1 Planctomycetota bacterium
TCGAGCCCGCCTGGCCCGAGGCGGAAGACCGCGCGCTCGGTGACGTAGAGCACCTCCTGGCCGCGGCGGAAGGCGCGCTGGGCATTGAAGGAGATCTGCTCGACACGCGCCACGAATTTGCGGTGCGCCCCTTCGCGCACCACGCGCAGGCCTTCCGCACCGTCGGCGAGCTCCAGCCCGCCCGAGGTGAAGCTGGTGCAGAACACCAGGCGCCGCGCAGTCTGCGAGATGTTGACGAAGCCGCCCACCCCGGGTACCCGTGTCCCGAAGCGCGAGACGTTGACGTTGCCGGCGGCGTCGATCTGGGCGGCGCCGAGGGCGGCGAAGTCCAGGCCGCCACCGTCGTAGAAATCGAACTGCGCCGGCTGTTCGATGATCGCCTGCGGATGACGCGCGGCACCGAACGACAATCCGCCGGCAGGAACGCCGCCGATCACCCCGCTCTCGACGGTCAGGGTCAACGCTGCGAGCAGGCCGCGCTCCGCGGCCACCGCCGCGATGCCTTCGGGGATGCCGATGCCGATGTTGGCGATCGCACCGGGGCGCAGCTCGTCGCAGGCGCGCTGGGCGATGATGCGCCGCTCGTCCCACGGCAGCGCTGGCAGTCCGTCCGGGCCGTCGTCGGCGGACGGCGCGGTGAAATAGCTGGGGTTGTCTTGCTCGGCGAAGGTCAGCGGATGCTCGTGCGCCTCGGCGACCACCACCCGATCAATCAGGATGCCGGGCACGCGTACATGGTGCGGCGGCGCGGGTTCTTCGAGCAGGCGCCGCACCTGCGCCAGCACCACGCCGCCGCCGGCGCGCGCCGCCTGGGCGATCGCCAGCACCTCACCGACCATGCTCTCGTCGTCCATCAGCAGATTGCCGGCGGGATCGGCGGCCGAGGCGCGGATCAGCCCGACGTGGATGGGCAGCGCGCGGTACCACAGCCAGGTCTCCCCGCCCAGCACCACCCGCTCGACCAATGCGGGCGGGGTGCGCTCATTAAGCCGACCGCCGCCATGCTCGGGATCGACGCAGGTCTCCAGCCCGATGTGGGTGATGCAGCCCGGTCGTCCAGCGGCGATGTCGCGGTAGAGCTGGCAGATCACCCCCTGGGGGAAGTTGTAGGCTTCGATATGGCCGTCGAGCGCGAGCTGGCCGAGGCGCGGTGCCAGGCCCCAATGCCCGCCGATCACCCTGCGCAGCATCCCGCGATGGGCGAGGTGGTTGAGGCCGCGGGCGGCGCCGTCGCCCTGTCCGGCGGCATAGATCAGGGTGAGGTCGCAGGGACCGTCCCCGGCGAGGAAGCGCCGCTCCAGCGCCGCGCTCAGCGCCTCGGCGTGGCCGGCGCCGACGAATCCGCCTGCCGCCACGGTGGCGCCGTCAGCGATCAGCGCGACCGCCTCGGCGGCGGTGGCCAGCTTGGTGCTGAGCGTGCGCGTGCGCTGCGCGGGGAGGATCATGACGGCAGCCAGCCGCCGTTGACGTGGATGGTCTGCCCGGTGATGTAGGCGGCGAGATCGCTGCACAGGAACAGCACCACACCGGCGATGTCGGCGGGCTCGCCGAAGCGCCCGAGCGGCACGTTGGCGAGCATGCGCGCGCGCTCCGCCTCCGGCACCGTCAGCCCCATCTCGGTGAGCACCAAACCGGGAGCGATGGCGTTGGCGGTGATGCGGCGCTTGGCCAGTTCCCGCGCCAGCACCCGGGTCAGGCCGATCACCCCGGCCTTGGCGGCGGCGTAGTTGGCTTGGCCGAAGAAGCCGAGTGCCGCCGAGATCGAGGCGAGGTTGACGATGCGTCCGCCGTCCTGCAGCAGCGGCTCCACCGCGCGGCAGACGTTGAAGGTGCCGGTGAGGTTGGTGGCGATGACCTGCTGCCATTCGTCCTCGGTCATCTTCCTGAACGAGCGGTCGCGGACGATGCCGGCATTGTTGACCAGCAGATCGATGCGTCCGCAGCGCGCGCCCGCCTCCGCCGCCATCGCCGCCAGCGCGGTGGGGTCGCGCACATCACCCGGGATCGCATAGGCGTCCGCGCCGAGCCTGCCCGCGAGCGCGGCGGCGTTGGCCTGGTTGACCCCGGCTGGGTCGGGCCAGTAGGTGATCGCCACCGCCGCGCCGGCGCGGTGCAGCAGCTCGGCGATGGCCGCGCCCAGGCCCTGGCTGGCGCCAGTGACGATGGCGGCGCGCCCTTTGAGATCGAGGGGGATCATCGAGCAGACCACGGTCGGCGGTCGGCGAAGGGGGGTCGGCGCATGCCCCTCACCATAGCCAGCGGCAGGCGGGACGACCATGGCCAGAACGCGGCCACCGCCACGGAACAGCCTGCTGCCCGCCTGAACTGTTTCGCATGGCGACCGGGAAACTGTTCTTCCACGCTCCGCCTGCTGCACATGATCACGGCCATGGATACGCCAGCGTCGCGCGCCGGGACGCGCTACCGCGAGCTCGCCGACCGGCTCGAACGCTCGCTGCGTGGCGGCGCCTACCGCCCGGGAGAGCGCATGCCCTCGGTGCGGGCGCTGTGCCGCAATTATCAGGCGAGCATCACCACCGTGGTCGCGGCCTACCAGCTGCTCGAACGCCGCGGCCTCGTCGATACGCGCGCCCAGTCGGGCCATTACGCGCGCCTGCCGAGCGCGGCGCCCGAGCCCGAGATGGCGATTGCGCGCCTGCTCCCCACCGAGGTCAGCCTTGGCCAGCTGGCGCTGATGGTGCTGAAGGACGCGCTCGATCCGCGCCTGGTGCCCTTCGGCCCGGCGATGCCCGATCCGCAGCTGCTGCCGAGCGCGGTGCTCCACCGCCACCTCGCTGCGATCGGGCGGGAGGGCGCCTCCGGCTGCGATCGCTATGGCATCCCGCCGGGCGCGCGCGAGCTGCGCCGGGCGATCGCCCGGCGCGCTGCCGGCTTCGGCTGCGCCGTCGGTCCGGATCAGCTCATCGTCACCGCCGGCGCCCTGGAGGCGCTGACCCTGGCGCTGCGCGCAACCTGCCGTGCCGGGCAGACGGTGGCGATCGAATCGCCGATGTACTATGGGCTGCTGCAGTCGATCGAAGCGCTCGGTCTGCGCGTCATCGAAATCCCAACCCATCCGCGCCACGGCCTGTCGCTGGAGGCGCTGCGCGAGGCGCTCGAGGAGTTCCCGGTGGCGGCGGTGGTGGCGATGCCCGCCGGCGGCAATCCGCTCGGCAGCGTCATGGCGGATGCGGACAAGCGCGAGCTGGTCGAGCTGCTCGCTGAGCGCAGCCTCCCGCTCATCGAGGACGATGTGCTCGGCGATCTCGCCCACCGCGCCGGTCGCCCCTGCCCGGCCAAGGCCTATGACCGCAGCGGCGGTGTGCTGTGGTGCTCATCGCTCTCGAAGAGCGCGGCGCCCGGCCTGCGCGTCGGCTGGATCGCGGCTGGCCGCTGGCAGGAAGCGGTCGAGCACCTGCAATTCACTAACGCCATCGGCCCCTCACCGCTCAACCAGGAAGTCGCCGCGCGCTTCCTCGCCGGCGGCGATTATGAGCGCTGCCTGCGCCGCGCGCGCCGCGCCTACGCCGAACGCACGGTGGCGATGGCGGAGGCGGTGCTGCGCTTCTTCCCGCCCGGTACGCGTGCCGGTCGGCCGGATGCCGGCTTCTGCGTGTGGGTGGAGATGCCGGCGCAGGTCGATGCGCAGAAGCTCCACGCCGCGGCGTTGCGCGCGGACATCTCGATAACCCCGGGCACGTTGTTCTCGGCCAAGCAGCGTTACCGCCATTTCATCCGGCTCAGCGCCGCACGGTGGAGCTCTGCCTCCACCGCAGCGGTGCGGCGGTTGGGCTCGCTGGTGGCGGCGCAAGCCTCCCAGGCAGCGACCGGGAAGGGACTGCGGCGTTGACCAGCGCCCTCATCCCAGGCACCACCCAGCGATAACCGTTTCCTGGGCACCCTGATGGCAGTACACGCCGGCGCTCGCGGCTGAGCTTTGCTCCACGCAAATATCACGGTGGAGGCGGTGGTAGCGGAGATCAGGACCCGTCAGCGAAGGTCGCCTGCAGCAGCAAAGAGGGGGCGCACGGACGACCGGAGCGCATGGCCATGATCTCGTCGACCGCATGGCGCAGCAAGCTGGTGACCGCGAACCCGAGCCGGACGACCGGGGCCGCCAGCCGGCTCTGGAGCGGGAAGTTGGCATGGGCGAGGATCTGCATCTCCGATCCCACCCGCACCCCTTCAGCCATCAATCCGGCGAGCACGGGGTCCTCGAAGTTGTCGTCCGCGATGACTAAGGCATCGGGGCGCTCGCCGCTCCACGGGGCAGCGAGGAGGCGGGCCAGGCGGGTAGCGCTGGACGGGTGCTCCAGGTCGGCGCCGAGCAGCCATTGCGGACGCAGCGGAATGCCGGCTTCGGCAAAGCACTGCGTCCAGCGATTGGGGTGCTCCGTCACCTGGGTGCCGGCGATGACCGCCGGTCGGCGACTGCCGATCTGGGCAAGATGGGCGACCGCGTGGGTGATGAAGGAATCCTGATCCGGATGTGAGACGATGGCATCGGGATGCTGACAGGCCGACAGCGAGACGCGCGGCAGCGGAGCATCGGAAACCGGCGTCCCAGTCCACTGCTCTGGCGGCGATGCGAAGATCAGGCCGGCGAGCAGACCGTCACGGCAGAGGTTCTGTAGCTGATCGAAATCGGGGGTGGATTGCCTGGCCGGTTCGGCGCAGAACTGGTCGATCAGCAAGCCATCGCGACGCAGGTCCTCGGCGGCGCGGGATAAGGCGGCGTAGTAGCTGTTCCAGCGGTTTGCGGGGCCTGACGCATTCGGGAAGACCAGCGCGATGCGATGGAGATGCGGGGGGCGATCAACCACGAAGGTCCCTAGGGGACCGCGCGCCTCGACCAGGCCATCACGCGCCAGGCGGTCAACCACCCGCTGCACGGTGATGCAGCTAGCGGCGAAATTGCGCTGCAGTTCGGCGCGGATCGGCATGCGCGCACCCGGCCGAAAGTGACCTTCGACGATGAGGCGGCGCATATCCTGCAGCAGGGCCGCCTGACGGCTGGGCGGGCGCCCATGCCGTTTAGCGGAGGAGTCGCCAGGGGTCGTCGCCAAGGTCATTTTTTGCAAGATATAATATCAATATATCGCTGCAATACCGTTTAAACTGATATCATGTGGCAATTAGTCGCGGTCTATCTTATAGTAATTGGTTATTTATCAGTTTTATGTGCTTTACTCGGGAAGAAACCCGTTGCAGTCAAACCACCAGGCATCCAAATGAAGGCTTTATTTCATGACATTTTACTTATATATCGTTATATTACGACAGTTATCGCATTAAGGTGCCCCTCGAGCCTTCTGCCCCTCCTAGCACGGCTGGTTCCCGATTGCGAATATCCCTGGTTCGTCACCGCACAACGCGGGAAGCACAGACCACCATCGTCGTTATGGTCGGTGCTGACCTCCACCGGGCATTGCCGAGAGACCAGGGAACTGGGGCATCCTGACCGTCGCATGATCGGCATCCCGTGTTGAGTGATCGAGCTCAAGGAAACACATGACCAATCGCCTCATCCTCCTGCTCGTCGGCGCTCTCAGAGCCAGCGAGCAAGCCTCCATCCCGCCCATTCGCTATTCCCTGGGCGAGGACGCCCAGGTGTCCCTGCGCATCACTAGCGGAGATGGCACCGTGGCCCGCGAATTGCTCCACGCCGCGCCACGGGGCAAAGGACCGTGCAGCGAAAACTGGGATGGTCTGGATGACCAGGGCAAGCCCGCAGGCCGCCTCAAAGCCAATCGCAAAAGTCTGTTCCGGCGGGAGAAGGAATACCGAACCTGGCATCAAAGATCTTGGCACTGAATGTTTCATGTCTGTCGTCCGACTGGAACGATCGCTATGGTCATG
>JAYVMM010000152.1:0-6902 GCA_043758975.1 Planctomycetota bacterium
GACTCGGCCTCGATGTGCAAGCATGTCGCCGCGGTGCTCTATGGCGTCGGTGCCCGCTTCGACCACCAGCCGGAGCTGCTGTTCACCCTGCGCCAGGTCAACGCCAGCGCGCTTTTGGCCAAGGCCGGCAGCGGGCTGGCCGCAGGGGCCGACTCAAAGCGCGCCTTGGCCGTCGGCGATATCGGCGGTCTGTTCGGCTTGGAGATGGAGGCCGCGAAGGGCGGGCCGGCACCGACGCCGTCCCCCCGGTCCGGGCGGAAGCGGGCGCAGAAGTCCGCCGCTCCGGCGGGTCGCCCTCCCCGCCCTGCGGCCCGTGCACTGCCGGCGGCACCGGCGACATCCGCGCCTCGCTCCCGCTCCGGGGAGCGCTCCTCGTCCGCGCCGCGGCAGCGAAAGGGGACGGGGCCACGCGATGCCGCCGCCCTGCTGGTCGCGGCCCTGCGCGACCAGGGGGTGCTCGACAATGCCGCCGGTCGCGCCGCCACTGGCCTCGACGGCACCGCCGTGCGCCTGCTGCTCCAGCAGCTGGTCGCCGATGGCCTGGCGCGGGTCACCGGGAGCAAGCGCGGGACGCGCTACCTGCCGGCAAAGCCACGGGGTTAACTAGGGTTCTTGAGAGGGTGGAGTTTGACCAAGGAAGTCAAAGTCATGCAGTGCGCCTGATGTCTGCATCCGTCTGCATCCGTCTGCTGATGCCATGCGCGAGAGAATGCTTCATAAGCTCGTCGTACTGGCGACGGGGCTGCCGTGATACTCGGTGACAGATCCGCCATACCGGGTGCAATCAAGGAGTCATAGGCATGGGTATAGAACAGCGCTGCCTGCAATCCGAAATCAGTGACGGTATAGGCCAACTTTCCAGGAATTACGTTCAATAATCCCATGGAGTCGCAACCGCCGCAAATCGTAAGTGGCCCTGCCAGGGGTACTTTCACGCCAGACGGGCATCGGCTCCCATGTACTCGCCATGCATCGTACGCGCTTAGGGATCGCTCCTTGGATGCCGGTCCATTACCCGAGGTGGACTTCGCGCATGCTCGGTGATATCCGCCGCGTGCCAATCGCGGAATTCGCTCAGCGGTACCACGTATCCATTGCGACCATCCGCATGAAGCGTGGGGCGCTGGGGCTGCCGGCCCTGCGTCCTGCATATGATGCCATCCAATGGACCCCGGCAATGCTCCAGGCATTGCCACAGCTGAACGATTCAGCGGCAGCCCGACAATTCGGTATTGGAAGGACGACCGTCGCCCGCAAAGGGATTTCCCTGAAAGGAAAGCCTCTGATCGAGGCGCGGTCACATCGGACCCACTGCATGTGAGGGCGCCGGCCTCAGTTCCCCTGCTCCTGGCGGGGATCAATTCGAGGGATTTGCCATCCGTACGCGCAGGCAATGCGCCCCGGTACCCAGAACAGCGTGGATGGGGGGGGCTACCGCAGTCGCCCGGTTCCTCCGGGTATGTCCAACAGCAGGACATGACCCCAATCCGATGAGTGCCAATTATCGTGATCGGCGATGGGCCATGGAACGTGATCACGCTCATCACTGCATCGATCTCAGTTATTGCGATGGGTCCCAGCTCAAGAAAATCGTGATCAGGAATTCTCGGGACCTGGACATTTCGCGCCTGAATGCACCGCATCTCGCCGAGATCGAGATCGACTGGTGCCCGAGTTGAGTGGTGCACTTGATCTCGCGCCACTCGCCCGCTTTCCCATCGTTCGCTTGATGGTCAACAATGACCTCCAAGCCGGGACTTGGCGATCGCTCGCCGCTTTCCGTATCTGCGCGACCCTGATGACCATCGAGCGCAATGGCAAGAAGTACAAAACCCCAGAATTCTGGTCGGTCTACGATCCGGAGAAGGTTCAATAGGAATGACCGGCGGGGCAGCCCATTGAACTGTAACCGTCAAACCATCGAAACTAGAAATGGCAGACCAGGGATTGTAATATTGCGGGCACGGAGAACCCCATGCCCAACCCCACCCGCTCTACTCGCCTGACGCCAGGCGGTTTTCTTACAGGCGAAGAGGGGGCGAAGCGAGTGAAGTGAAGCGGTCGGAGGGGCGTAGCGGCAGGTCCTGGGGTGGTATCGCTGGGAAAATCGCATCGCTCGAGGCCGCTTGTGCCCACCTGAGGATAGGACGGTGGCTACCATCCTCAGCCATGACGATCGAACTCCGCCCTCTCTCTCCCGGTCAGTCTGTGGCCGGGTCGTCGAGCGATCGCCGCCTCGTGGGTGCCGTCCCTGAAGAATTTCCTTGAAAAATACAAAAACATCTTACATTAGAAGTTATATGGATGAAGGTGAAACGCCTAATGATCAATGGATCGACCGCCCTCTCCGGGCCCACGGCCTCCAGGTGCGCTTTCGTCCGCAGAGCCGCCGGGAGCAGGGCGCTATCACCGTGCTCGTTTCCCGCGACGGGAAGGCATGCGCTCCGGCCATAACCGCCCGTCTCATACCCGTCACCGCCGGTTTGCGCAGTCAGCCCGGCAACGGCGCTGATCCGATCCTTCTTTTCCCGGGATCGTCACGGCATCCATCCGGGGGCGACGCCGGCGTCTCCTGGGTCAATGAGGAGGGGATCGGTTGGCTGTGGTTCCTTGATGCTCCGCGCAGCGTCATCCTCCTCCCGCTTCAGGGATGGGAGGTGGCGGACTCGGCTCGGGCGCTGCCGCAGCGCGGTCGACGTGGACCACCGAAATCGTTGGATCTGTGGTTGGCCATTGCCTGCCTGGTGAATCCCCACGGTATCGATGGCGGCACCATCCAGTCGGCGACGGGGATCAATCGCTTCAACGTGCACGATTGGCTCACGCGTGCATCCACAACGGGCCTCATCACGCGGTATGTGGGCTGGAGCCGCCGTGGCGATCGCTTCACGGTGTCGGCCATGCAAGTCCCGCTCCTCGGCGAATTCATTCGGGCGAGCTGGATGGATTGGCGGCGGGGAGCGACGATGGCCCGGCTACGACCGGTCTCGCGCTACTTTGTGGCCGCGAGCGAATGGCCTGCGTTCGCCCAGCTGGGCGACCATGCGGTTGAGGCCACGGGTGTGACCTGGCTGGAAGGGCATGGGGTTCCTGATGGCAAACGATGGATCTCGGCGGCAGGACCGATTGCGCGCCTTAATTTCTTCTGCCGCGCGAACCGGTGGGATAAATTGGTGGCATCAGCCCGGCTGGTTCCCCGTTCCCGCCGGGAGCATGCCTATGACAGCGAAGCGATCATCGTCGCCAATGACCATCCGCTGTGGTCCATCAGGGACCAACGGCATGAGTCGGGCTGCAGTCCTGCATGGCCCGGTGGCTTGCGGGCACTCGATGCGATGAATGACCAGGAGCCGCGCGTTCGTGAGGCGGGCGAGATCGCGTGGACACAATGGCTGCAGCAGCATCAGATCGGCATTGAGGAGAGGAGTCCCAACCATGAGCATTGATCAGCGGTTGATCCCGGCCCTCCAGGAAATCCTGCCGGTCGGCAACACCCACCAGCGAGCGTACCTTATTGGTGGACAGGCTCTGCGCGATCTCGCCACGGCCTGGTCGGCGCGTATAGGGCTCGACCTTCCCTCCGTTCGCGCATCCGAAGATATCGATGTTCTCCTCTCGGTGGGAAACGACGCAGACGCCGATCGTGCGCTCGCCGGTGTGCTCCGGGATTTCTGGTCGTTGAAACCGGACCGACCTGCGACCTACTGCTGGCGCCGGGATCCCTCGGTCGAGCTTGAACTTGCTACGACCTACGGCCCCCACGATCAACCCGCGCGTGCAGTTCGCATCAGCATGGCAGGAACAGGGAGGATCCTGGCCTATCGCATGCTCCCCCTCTGGCTGCATGACCTCAACCTCATCGAGCCGTGCTCCGGGGATCACCTCCGGCGCATTGGCCTTGAGCGTTTGCGGCACACGGCCCTCCTGATCAGCAAAGTCCTCGCTGTCGATGCCACCTTGACGGCTATGGCCATGCCCGCTCCACCAGGGTGGGTCACTCGGCTCGATCGCGATCTCGGTGACATTCTCCTGCTGACCGATCGCCGCGTTCAACCCGGGCTGTGGTGCGTTGCCAGCACGGCCAAGCGCTCGGTCCTCGAAGAGCACATAGGGCCGGTCCTCGAGCGCCTCATCGCCTGGGCAGGAAATCCTCCGGCCATGGCGAGTTCGCGAGCCCGGGAGCAGCTGCGCATGGTAACGGACGGCCACGCCCTCTGGTGGCGTCGCCGGCACGGCCCAGGTGGGTGAGGAAGGTTGCCCTCTTCCAGGCTCTTCCAGGGCGGCTCGAGGCTCACCGCACTCTCGCCTGGACCGGAAAACCTGCGATTAGACATGTTGATCCAGCATCATGTCAGTCCGTTCATGAAAGACGCCGATGGAAAGACTGTGTATGATCTGGCCAAGGAGACTGACGGACAGGATTACGCTTCAAGTCTCGTCATCAAAGACGATCCAATCCCCTGAATGATGAATGATGAATGATGTCAAAGCGGCGATATCGGCGGCCTGTTCGGCTTGGAGTTGGAGGCCGCGGAGGGCGGGCCGGCACCGACGCCGACCCACCCGGTCCGGGCGGAAGTGGGCGGGGAAATCCGGCGCTCCGATTGGTCGTCCTCCCCGCCATGCGGCCAGTGCACCGCCGGCGGCACCGAATCTGGACGATGGGATAGAAGGCGACCGCGCCGCCCTCGAATTCGTCGCCAAGGGAACCCGCAGCAACCAGCTCTTCGTCACCAATGCCGTGTCGCAGAAGGTGGTGGAGTTCCGGCCATTCTACGACTGGATGCGCGATCTGCTGGTGCTGATCGCGCCGGATGCCCGCTTCGCGCCCTTCGAGCAGCTCGTCGACCGCCAGCTGGCGCCGGCTCTGGAGCACCTGGACACCGGCATCACCGGCCTGGAATGCGAGCCGGTGGAGATGTCGGCCCTGGGTCTGCCTGCGGGTATGAGGGACGAGATCGCCGGCACGCTCAAGCCCAATGAGGCCGTGCGCCTGGTGCTGCAAGAGACCCAGGACCGGGTCATCATCCGGCGCAACGACCAAGGGGATCTGCGGGCGGAGCGTCTGGTCAGCTTCCATCGTGGCAGCGATGGCGATCAGGTCCGCTTTGACCTGCGCCATGAGTCTGATGGATCGCAGCGGGTCATCGACCTGTTGCCGGCCTTCATGACCCTGCGCCACCGCCAGGCCACCATCGCCATCGACGAACTGGACCGCAGCCTGCATACCCAGCTGACCCGGGCGCTGATAACCGGCTACCTCGACAGCTGCAGCGCATCCTCCCGCAGCCAGCTGCTCTTCACCACCCACGATGTGCAGCTCATGGACCAGCACCTGCTGCGCCGTGATGAGATGTGGCTGGTCGAGCGCGACCGCGATGGCGCGTCGTCGCTGGCGTCTTTCAGCGAGTTCAACGCGGACAACCGCTACGACAAGGATATCCGCAAGGCCTACCTTAACGGTCGCTTGGGCGGGGTGCCGCACCTGCGCCCGTGGATTGCGAGCGCCAGCCCCACCAGCGAGGCGCGTCCCTGATGCCTGGGACCCGGCAGGGCTATGGACGCGAGCGCCGGCTGGGCAGCCGCCGCTTCCGCCGGCGCATCATCATCGCTGCCGAGGGCACGCAGAGCGAGCCGGAATAATTCGATCTGTTCCGGAGTGGCGACACCGTGGTGCAGATCACCTGCATCCGCCGCGGCGGTGCGCCACGGCAGGTGCTGGCCCAGCTGCGCGATTATCTGCGCCAGCAGCCTCTGGGACCAGAGGATCCGGCCTGGCTGGTGACCGACAAGGATGCGAGGACCCAGGCCCAGCTGCAGGATGTGCATGCGTGGACGACCACGGATCCGCGTCACCATTTCGCCTTGAGCAACCCCAAGTTCGAATACTGGCTGCTGCTGCACTTCGAAGAGGGCAACGACATCGCCAACGCTCGCGAGGTGGATGGGCGTCTGCGACGGCAGCTGCCCCACTACGACAAGCACCTGAGCGGGCGCGATTTCACCGAACCGAGGATCACCGAGGCCGTTGCCCGGGCCGAACGCCGCGATCGCCCACCGACCGCTACCTGGCCGCATTCGGTGGGGACCACCGTGTACCGGATCATCATCGCCATCCGCTCTGGTTGGTCCGAGCCGTCCTGAGCGCCAATGCCGCCAGCCACCACCGCAGGGAACGTGGGGAAGGGAATGCTGACGAACGCGTTGAGTCTCATGCTGTTGTTCGGCGCAACCGGCGTATCCTACCTGGCGCCGGCGTCGGACTCGGGGCCGGAGATCTCGTTGTCCGCGCCTGAGGCTGCGCCGATGCATGGGCGAGGCCATGCGTCTGCTCGCCGGGGTGGGTGGAGCGGGGAGCGGGCCTGAAGCCGCAGGAGCGGACTGGGCCCAGGTCACCGCCGGGCCGTGGCTGGCCGCGACGGTCTCGCGCCTGGTGGTGATCGACGAGGCGCAGGCGATCAAGAACCCCGGCACCCGCCAGACGCGCGCGGCCAAGACCGTGAAAGCGGGCGCGCGCATCGCCCTCACCGGCACCCCGGTCGAGAACCGCATCGGCGACCTGTGGTCGATCTTTGACTTCGTCAATCCCGGGCTGCTCGGGGCGGCCAAGGCCTTCACCGCCTTCACCAAGCGCATGGAGGACTCGCCCCAGGGCTATGCGCCACTGCGCCGGCTGGTGCAGCCCTACATCCTGCGCCGGCTCAAGACCGACAAGGCGGTGATCAGCGACCTGCCGGACAAGACCGAGCTGGACGCCTACTGCGCGCTGTCGAAGAAGCAGGCGGTGCTCTATGCCGAGGCCGAGGCGGTGAAACAGCTCGCCCAGGAGCTCGACGCCGGGGTCGAGGGCATCAAGCGCAAGGGCCTGGTGCTGGCCTACCTGATGCGCTTCAAGCAGATCT
>JAYVMM010000153.1:0-2534 GCA_043758975.1 Planctomycetota bacterium
TACTAGTATAAGCAATCGCCCAGGTGCAGGCCTGCGCCCCAGCGTGCCGCTGTTCGGCATGCGGGCGCCATGTGCCGCCCGGGCCACAAACAGGTTGGCACGGCCTGTAGGCCGCCACCGAAACAGACGGATACAAGCATGGGTTCCCATATTCTGATGAATGTCCTCGACGAGCAGGAACTGCGCGTCGGAGTCATCCGTGACGGCAAGCTCGACACGCTCATCCACGAGCGCATCAGCGACGGCCAGCACCTCGGCAACATCTACAAGGCGCGCGTCGCCAACGTCGAACCCAGCCTCGACGCCGCCTTCCTCGACCTTGGCGGGGGCAAGAACGGCTTCATCCACATCGACGAGATCATCCACGAACGCGGCGGCAATGCGCGCATTGAGCAGGTGCTGCGCGCCGGCCAGGAGATCACCGTCCAGATCACCAAGGAGTCGATCAAGGACAAGGGCCCATGCGTGAGCATGTACCTCAGCCTGCCGGGTCGCTACCTGGTGATGATGAACTCCGAGCAGGCCAAGGGGGTGTCCAAGCGCATTGAGGATCCGAGCGTGCGCAAGCGCCTGAAGAACCTCCTCGCCACCTTCGAGCCGCCGACGGGCATGGGCTTCATCGTGCGCACCGCGAGCGCCGACCGCAGCGAGGCCGAGATCCGCCTCGACTACGAATTCCTCAAGCGCCTGTGGTCCGAGATCGAAGCGCTGCAGGCGCGCGTGCGCGCGCCCTTCTGCCTCTACCAGGAGGCGGATGTGGTGGTGCGCACGCTGCGCGATGTCGCCAGTGCCGACGCCCAGGCCATAATCATCGACCAGGAAAAGCTTTACGACGAGGCGCGCGCCTTCGCCCAGGTCTTCATGCCTGAGCTGTGCGACCGCATCCAGCTGCACCGCGAGGAGTTGCCGCTGTTCTCTTATTATGGCCTCGAGGAGCGCATCGGCACCATCTACGAGCGCAAGGTCCAGCTGCCCTCGGGCGGCACCATCGTCATCGAGCAGACCGAGGCGCTGGTCTCGATCGACGTCAACAGCGCGCGCAACCGCGAAAGCGGCGACGTCGAGACCACCGCGCTGATGACCAACCTCGAGGCGGCGGCGGTCATCGCCCAGCAGCTGGTGCTGCGCGACCTCGGCGGCCTGATCATCATCGACTTCATCGACATGGAGAACCGCGAGCACCAGCGCCTGGTCCAGCTCGCGCTGCGCAAGGCGATGACCACCGACAAGGCCAAGATCCAGGTCGGTACCATGTCGCGCTTCGGCCTGGTCGAGCTCACTCGCCAGCGCACCCGCCCGAGCCACAAGCTCGTGGCATCGCAGGAGTGCCCGTACTGCGCCGCCACCGGCTCGATCAAGACCCCCGAGACCTTCGAGATCGACTGCATGCGCGCGGTGCGCCAGGCGCTCAGCGGCAAGAACATCGCCCGCCTCGAGGTGGTGGTGCCGCAGGACCTCGCCATCGCGGTGCTCAATGCCCGCCACAAGGAGCTGAGCGAGCTCGAGGAGCGCCACGACTGCCACATCGTCTTCACCGGCGACAGCCTGATGAAGGCACGCGAGTTCCGCCTGGTGCCGACCGCGCGCAAGGGCGAACGGCGCGAGCGCGGCGAGAAGCCGGTGCGCCCCAGCCTGCTCGCGCCGCTGATGGTCGAACAGGCCAAGGCCATGGCCCTCGCCAAGGAGATCGCCGGCATGCGCCCGGACGACCTCGAGCGCGAGCTTGAGAACGGCACCGCCTCCCCCGCCGCCCCGGCGGCGGCGGGCGCGGTCGCTGCCGGCAGCGCGCCGGCGCCAGCGCCGCGCCAGATTGCGACCCAGTGGGAGGACGCCTCGACCCTGCGCCGCCTGCTCTTCAGTCCCAACACCCCGGTGGCGGCTGCTGCCCCCCATCCGGTGCGCGACCTTGCGCACGCGCGACCGCCCGCTAGCATTCCCGCCCCCCGTTCGCGGAGGCGGCGCCGCCGGTGAGCCGGACGCCCTTCCAATCTGCCGCTGTGGAGCCGCCCATGTACGCCGTGATCCTTGACCGTGGCCGCCAGTTCCGTGCCACCACCGGAGTGAAGCTGACCCTCGACCGCAACGAGTCCGAGGTCGGCGCCACGGTGGAGCTGCCGGTCATGCTGCTGGCGGATGACGCCGGAGTGCGCGTCGGCGCCCCCTACGTGGCGGGCGCCAAGGCGGTGGTGAAGGTGCTCGCGCACGAGCGCGGCCCCAAGGGCATCGTCGGCAAGTTCAAGCGCCGCAAGCACAGCCGTCGCCGCCATGGCTTCCGCGCCGAGCACACCATCGTCGAGGTGGTCTCGATCAGCGGCTGAGCCGGTGCCAGCGCGCTGGCGTCCAATCCGGTATCGTCGTTCTGCGGGTCGGTCTCCCTGGGAGTGCCCGATGCCCCTGCCCCGCCTAGCCGAGCCGTCCATGCCGTGGTGGTTGGGATCCCTGCGGCGGTGGTCTGCTCGATTCCCGTGCTCGCGGTGCTGCTCCTGGCGGGGCAGCCCGGCGCCGATCTGCCGGGGCCGGCGCTGGCCATGGCC
>JAYVMM010000154.1:0-2187 GCA_043758975.1 Planctomycetota bacterium
CTGAGCGCGCGCGGCTGGGGCATCAACGGCCACAGCGTGCCCGAGGTGTCGTGGGACGGCGCCTGGCATCTTCTCGACGCCTCGCTGATCGACTACTTCCCCAAGGCTGACGGCGCGCCCGCGGGGGTGGAGGAGATCATCGCCGGGGTCTCCGCCTGGCTTGAGCAGCACCCCGAGTACAAGGCCAAGCCCGACGCCGCCTATCCCTTCGGCAAGGCTGGGGTCTGGCGCAGCCGTGGGCCCGAGGTGCTCTCGCGCAACCGCTACTATGACGACAATGGCTGGCTGCCCGCCGCCACCCATGGCTGGTACTCGACCCTGCAGGAGTACAACGGGCGCGGTGGCGGCAGCGACGGCAAGGCCTTCCTCTACGACTACGGCTACTCGCAGGGCTACCAGCTCAACCTGCGCTTCCGCCCGGGCGAGCGCCTGGTGCGCGCGTGGTCGAACCACGGGCTGCACATCAACCAGGACCTCAAGGACGGCGCCGCGCCGGGCTGCCTGACCGAGAAGGTCGGCACCGACCAGCTGCGCTACGCCCCGGGCTTCGGCGACCTCGCCAACGAGCGCGTCGGCAGCGGGCGCCTCGAGTACCAGCTGCCGCTGACGCGCGTCGCCTTCCCCGGCAGCCTGCGCGTCGCCGACAACCTCGAGCTCTCCGGTTCCGCCGGGGTGAGCATCGTCGACGCCTCCCGTCCGGCGGTGCTGACCGTCGCCATGCCGAGCAGCTACGTCTACCTCGGCGGCGAAGTGGTCTATACCCCGGTGATCGGCCCCAATGGCGGCAGCTGCACGCTGGCGCTCTCCACCAACAACGGGCTGGACTGGAGTGCGCTGCCTCCGGCCTCCGGCGATGGGTACGTCCGCCTCCCCGATAAGTTGCCTGGTAACGGATCGCTGTCCTCCCTCGCATTCGAACAGCGCGTCGACCTCAGCGCCCTGGTGCGGCGGCGCTACGATTACCAGCTGCGCTTCACCTTCACCGGCGCCGGCAGCGGACTGAGCGCGGTGCGCCTGAGCCACGATATCCAGCTCTCGCAGCGCGCGCTGCCGGCGCTCGCGCAGGGTGAGAATATCATCTCGGTCACCACAGGGGCGCAGGAGGGCACGGTCACGGTCGAGGCGCCGGGGACCCTCGCCCACCGCCGCGAGCAGCTGGTCTTCACCGACTTCCATCCCACCCTGGTCGGCATGCAGGGCGACAGCCTGCGCCTGGGCGGTGGCCAGGGCAGCATCACCTTCCCGCTCACCACCCCCGGCGATCTGGTGCGCCTGCGCTTCGGCTGCAACTTCCGCGCGCGCGATGCGCGCGACGGCTGGGACCTCCAGGCCTCCTTCGACGGTGGCGCCACCTTCGTCACCGCCGGGCGTGCCGCCGGGCCGACCGGCATCGGCTCCTCCACCTACCTGGTCCTCGAGCGCATCCCCGCCGGCACGCGCACGGTGCTGGTGCGCTTCGCCGGCCAGCAGGTCAACACCACCATGATCTCCGGACTGCGCATCGATGCCGACTACCGCCCGCCCGCCGCCGGCTTCCTGCCCATGCGCATCACCTACCATTGGCGGGAGGACGGCCAGGAGCGCAGCGATGTGCATGTGACTGCCACCGCGGACGAGCACTACGTCATCCATTGCGCCGGCCGTCCGAGCATGGACACCATCACCATGGAGGTCGCCAACGCGCCATGAACACCCTGTCCGCGCCACTGTTCGCACCCCTGCTCGCCGCCTTCGCCCTCGTTGCCGCCCCGCTGGGCGCGCAGGCCGCCGCCAGCGATGCCGCGCGGGCGCACGGCGATCCGGTGCTGGAGGCGCCGACGCTGCGATCGCTCGGGGTCTACTGGCTGGTCGACGGCGATGACAACGCCAATGCCGAGGTCGGCCTGGAGATCCGCAAGGCCGGCGGCGCCTGGCGCAAGGGCGCGCCGCTGTTCCGCGTCGAGCGGCGGGCCAAGCCCTACCTCGACCAGGGCGGGGCGGTGCGCGCGCCAAGCCAGGTCGTCATCCCGCCCGGCGGCGAGCTCTTCGCCGGCAGCGCGGTGATGCTCGAGCCGGGCACCGCCTACGAGCTGAGGCTCACCCTCCACGACCCCGACGGCGGCGCGGCGGAGAAGATCCTCAGCGCGCGCACCATCAGCGAGCCGCAGGCCCCGCCCGAGGCGCCGCAGTGGCACGTGGTGCCCGGGG
>JAYVMM010000155.1:0-4688 GCA_043758975.1 Planctomycetota bacterium
TAGTGCCTAACCATCGGCGAAAACCCATGCCCACCCGCGCCCCCGTGAGGTATCCTCCTGCATGATCCTGGCCGCCTGCGATCCGATGCCGCAGAGCGCCGCAGTGGGAGCCGCCGGGCTGCTGCTGCGCCGCCAGGAACCAGGCGGTAGCCGTTGGCTC
The DNA here is from genome assembly GCA_043758975.1 of Planctomycetota bacterium. Lineage (GTDB taxonomy): Bacteria > Planctomycetota > UBA11346 > UBA11346 > UBA11346 > BOG-1363. The sequence continues at coordinate 161 of JAYVMM010000155.1, forward strand.
CTGCTGAAGGCCAGCAAGCACGGCGAATGGGGCTTCCCCAAGGGCCACCAGGAGACCGGTGAGACCGCGCTGGAGACCGCCATACGCGAATGCGCGGAGGAGTGCGGCATCGGCCTGATCGCCATCGAAGGCTCGCCCCTGGAAGCCACCTATCTGCTACCCGGCGGACGGGCCAAGCGGGTGGTCTATTTCCCGGCCCTGACCAGCGAGCGCAGCGTGCGCCTGAGCGACGAGCACCGCACCCACGCCTGGCTGGATGCGCCGACCGTCATCCATCGCCTCGGCCATGCCAACCTGATCCTGCTGTTCCGCGCCTACCTGCATTCCCTGAATCTTTGAACCCCGCATGCTGACCCTGCTGTGCTACGAGTCCGCGCTCGCCGAAGGTCCGGCGATCGCCCAGGAGGACATCGAGGAGCAGCTGCTCTCGCTGCCTGGCGTCGAACTCGCTGGCAGCGCAGGCGCGGCCTACCGCGCGGGCAGCTGGCGCGATCCCGCCACCGGCGCCGGGTGCACCATCGACCTCGGCACCCCGCCGCTGGAAGAGGACAACCTGCATCCGCCGCGCGCCTACGACGGCTGGCGGGCGGTGGCGCTCACCATCGGCATCCCGCTCGCCGGCCCGCACTGGCTGTGCGTCGAGGCGCTGCAGCTGGTCGAGGGCCTGCTCGCGCGGCTGCCCCAGCTGCACGTGCTCGACAGCGAGGACAGCGAGCGCGGAGTGGGCATCGGGCCGGGGACGTGGAACCGTCCGCGCATGCTCGCCAGCTGGGAGCGCCAACACGCCGCGCTCGAGAGCGGGCGCCGCGAGGTGTGGCGCATGAATCGGCTCTCCAGCGTCTGCCTGTGGCGCTACCGGCGCGAGCGCACCGGCGGACGCGCCGCCCATCCCGAGCTGCACTGGCCCGAGGCCTTCGCCCTGCTCGACCGCGAGGCCGCGGCAGTGCGCAGCGCCGCCTTCTGGAACGATGACGAGCGCAGCTGGGCGCTGCCACCGGTCGAACTGCTGATCGTCAGCCAGGGCGCTCGCCAGGGCGTGCTGGTGGCCGCCGAGCTCGCCACCGCGGCGGCCGCCGCGCCCTTGGCGATGGCGAGCGCGGCCCTGGTCGCCCCCTCGCCGGCGGTAAGCGGCGTCTTCCGCCAGGGTGCTCTGCTGCCGACCACGCGCTTCCGCGCCCTTGGCGACCTCGACTGGTCGGACTAGGGGGCGCGGGCGAAGCCGCGCCGCGGGATCGCACACTGTCCGCAGCCCCTCATGCTGTCCAGGCTTGCATCCCGCGGTCGACGCCCGGACAGTACCAGCAATGAGCGCGACGTTCGTCTGCCCCCACTGCGGCGCAAGCTATCCGCGCAAACCAGTCCTGGTCGGTCGCGCCGTGCGTTGCACCAGCTGCAAGAACGCCTTCCGCCTACGCGAAGACGGCATCGCCGACGCGATCGAGATGGCCGCCGCGGCAGCCCCCGCCAGCCCGCCCGCGCCACCGCCACCGCCACCACCGCCCGAGCCGGCGGCGAAGCCCGCCAAGGCGCCACCACGCCCGCTCATCCCCTTGACCATGCCCTCGGAGCTGGTGGCGGCGCCCAAGCCCAAGGCGCAGCCGGCGGTGGGCTCATCCTTCGCGCTCGACGAGGAGATCGAGGTGGTCGAGGTCGCCGCCAGCGTCGCCGCGGCGCCGGCCAAGACCGCCGCCGCCAAGTCCGCGTCCGCCAGCCCTGCACCCGCCAGCTCCGCTTCCGCCAAACTGTCGCCCGGCGGCACCCGCGAGAGCGCGCGCCGCCCCGGCGAGACGACCCTCACCAGCGAGCAGCAGGATGTGCGGCGCGCGATGGCCGCCACCCTCTCCACCTCGATGAGCGCCGCGCTCAAAGCCGAGACCCTCAAGGGGGAGGCGCAGAACGCCAAGCCCGCCGCCACCGCCGAGGGCCGGGTCGGCAAGATCGGCCCGGCCGTCCTCACCGGCGAGGGCGTGCGCACCGCCAAGGTGCAGCGCATATGGTCGCTGCTCACCGTGCTCGCCATCGCCCTTTTGGGCGGCTGCGGCTGGCTGGTGCTGCACCGCAGCCCGGCGCGCGCGGCGCTCGAGTTCTACAGCAGCGCGGTCGAGGGCGTGCGCAACCGCACCGACCGCATCACCGCCATCCAGGAGCGCGCCTGGCTGATCGGCCTGCCCCCGGCCAACCTCGGCCTGCCGGCGATGTCCGACCTCGGCGATGCGCGCATCGCCTCGTCGCAAACCATCAAGCTGGCGGCGGCCAAGCCGCTGTTCGCGCAGCTCAAGGGCATGGTGCTGAGCACGCGGGTGCCGCTGTGGCTGCCCAAGGCGGCGCAGCAGGAGCTCGAGGGACGCATCGAAGAGGGCATGAACGAGAAGCAGGCGGTCGCCGCCCTGCTCAAGGCCGGCAAGGGCGCGATCGATGCCCGCGAGTGGCAGGCCAAGCTGCGCGACGCCGGCCTCGGCGACGCCGGCGTCGAGGCGCTCGACCTCCTGATGCGCGGGCGGGTCAAAATCGATCCCGGGGAGAAGGACCCGGCCAAGCGCCGGTTCGCCGACCTCCCCGCCCGCCTGCTCTCAGGCGACCTCCCCGACGCCATCGTGCTCACCCCCTTCTATGGGCGCAAAGGCGGGATGTGGATCAACCGCGGGCAGGCCTTCAGCCTGCGCACGGTGGAGTACCACGGCATGCTGCTCGCGTTCACCGACCCCGCCTGGCCGCAGGGGGTGCGCCTGCTGAGCCTCTCCACCGCCATGCTCCCCGGACAGTAGCGGGAGCGGGAGCGGGGCGCGCGCGCATTCAACCGTGAGCGCCCTGGGCCTTGGCCGGATCGCCGCCGGCGACGCTCGCGAGCAGCTCCTGCACCTGCTTGGCGAAGGCGGCGGGGTCGGCGATCTTGCTGCCCTCGGCGAGCAGCGCCTGGTCGCGCAGCACCGCCAGGTAGCCGCCCAGGCGGCCCTGGTCGCCCTGGGCGTGGAGCGCCTGCAGGCGCTGGATCAGCGGATGGTCGGGGTTGAGCTCGAGCGCGCGCTTCTGCTTCGGCACGTCCTGGCCCATGCGCCGCATGAGCTCCTCCATTTGCGTCGAAATGCCCTGCTCGTCGCCGACCAGGCAGCACGGGCTGCCGGTCAGGCGGTGCGACAGCCGCACCTCGTCGATCTCCTCCCCGAGCGCCTGCTTGCAGAAGCCGAGGAAGTCGCCGAAGCCCTTGGCCTTCTCCGCGATCTCCTTCTTCTCCTCCGCGCTCGCGAGGTCGTCGGCGCCCTTGGCCACGCTCACCAGCTTGCGCTGGTCGAACTCATGGACGTGGGACGACACCCACTCGTCGACCGGATCGATGCAGAACAGGACCTCGTAGCCCTTGCGCACGAAGCCCTCGAGGTGGGGGCTGGCCTTGGCCGCCTCCAGGCTGGGGGCGGTGACGAAGTAGATCGCCTGCTGGGCGGAAGGCATGCGCCGCACGTAGTCTTCAAGCGCGGTCTTCTCCGGGCGCGCCGCTTCGCCCTCGGCGGCGGGGGCGATGGTCCAGGTTGAACGGTGGCGGGACAGCCGCAGCAGGCGGTCGCGGTTCTCGAAATCGCTGACCAGGCCTTCGCGCATGATGGCGCCGAAGACCGCCTCGATGCCCAGCCAGGCGCTGCGCTCGGCCTCCTCGTTCGAAGCGGCGAGCTTGAGGAGATGATCGAGGATGCGCTTGACCAGCTGCTTGCGCAGCTTGGCCACGGTGTCCTGCTGCTGCAGGATCTCGCGGCTGACGTTCAGCGGCAGGTCATCGCTGTCGACGATGCCGCGCACGAAGCGCAGCCAGTCGGGCAGCAGGTCCTTGCAGTCGTCCATGACGAAGACTCGGCGCACGTAGAGCCCGAGCCCGCGGCGGTCGCGATCGAAGAGGTCGAACGGCTTCTGGCTGGGGATGAACAGCAGCGCGGTGAAGGAGAGCGTGCCTTCGACGGTGAAGTGCAGGCGGGTCGCCGGCTGGTCGAACTGCTTGCAGGCGGACTTGTAGAAGGCGCCGTACTGCTCGTCCGTGATCTGGTCCTTCGCCCTGGTCCACAACGGCTGACCGGCATTGACCTGCTCGGGTTCGGCGACGCTGCCCTTCTTGCGCTCCTCGTCGGTGAGGTACTTGGGCAGGCGGATGGGGTAGGCGACGAAGTCGCTGTATTTCTTGATCAGTTCGCGCAGCTTCCAGTTCTCGGCGAAGTCCTTGGCGTCCTCCTTGAGGTGGAGGGTGACGGTGGTGCCGCGCGCAGCGCGGCTGACTGACTCGGTGCTGAAGTTGCCGTCGCCGGTGCTCTCCCAGCGCACGCCCTGGTCGCTGCCGGCGCGTACGGCGCGGCTCTCCACCACCACCCGCTCGGCGACCATGAAGGCCGAATAGAAGCCGACGCCGAACTGGCCGATGAGGTTGGCGCTCTTGGCCTGGTCGCCGGACAGCCCCTGGAGGAAGGCCTTGGTCCCCGACTTGGCGATGGTGCCAAGATGCTCGATCGCTTCCTGCTCGCTCAGCCCGATGCCGTTGTCGCTGATGGTC
>JAYVMM010000156.1:0-1705 GCA_043758975.1 Planctomycetota bacterium
TCGGTCATCCCGGCGATGTAGTCGCTGACCGCGCGGTGCAGGCCGGCGCCGTCGGCGCGCAGGGCGTGCTCGGGGGGCAGGCTGTCGGGGTGGGCGGTGAAGAAGCGGAAGAGGTCGCCCAGCACCATGCGCGCGGTGTGGAAGACGCGGTTGACCTGGTGGTGGCGGTAGAGGTTGGCCATCAGCCAGCGCTCGAGCGCCTCCTTGGCAGCGCCCATGCTCGGCGCCACCGCCAAGAGCGGCGCCGGGGTGGCGCGCACCACCTCCAAGCTGGCGATGCCGAACTCCCGCAGCTGCTCCAGCGCATGGTCGACCAGGCTGCCGAGCAGGCTGTCCATGAGGATGCGCAGGCTGCGGTCGGCGAGCAGCTTGGGCGGGGTCTCGCGCGGACTGGCCTCGACCGCCTCGCGCCATGCCCCCTGCCACAGCGGGACCTCCTGCAGCTGATCGAGTTGGAGGTAGCCGCCACGCAGGCCGTCGTCGATGTCGTGGCAATTGTAGATGATGGAGTCGATCTCGTCGACCAGGCGGGCCTCGAGCAGCGGCGCCTCGCGCGGGCGGAAGCGCGCCGGCACCCGCGCGGGATCGTAGGGCGAGCCGTGCTTGACGATGGCCTCGCGCACCTCGTAGGTGAGGTTGAGCCCGGGGTACTCCGGGTAGCGCACCTCGAGCTCCTCGACCAGGCGCAGGCCCTGGCGGTTGTGCTCGAAGCCGCCGTGCTCGGTCATCACCGTCGCCAGCAGGTCCTCGCCGCGGTGGCCGAAGGGCGGGTGGCCGACATCGTGGACCAGGGCGATGCACTCGACCAAGTCCTCATTCAGGCGCAGCCGGCGCGCAGCCACCCGCGCCAATCCGGCGACCTCGATGGTGTGGGTCAGGCGGGTGCGGAAATGGTCGCCTTCGTCGTTGGTGAAGACCTGGGTCTTGTACTGCAGACGGCGGAAGGCGCGGCTGTGCACGATGCGGTCACGATCGCGCTGGAAGCTGGTGCGGTAGGGATCCGCCGGCTGGGAGTGGTCGTGGCCGCGGCTGGCGGTCGCGCGCATGGCATAGGGCGCGAGGGCGGCCTCCTCCTGCGCCTCGAGCTCTGCGCGCGTGCGGCTCATCGCCAGCACCCTGCGGCGGAAGCGCGTGCCGCTCCTGCGCGACTGGCGCGACTGGCGCGCCGCATGCGCCACGCGCGCTGGTCAGCGCGCATGGTGGGTCTCGGCCCAGCGCAGGAAGCCGGCGGGGTCGGCATCGTGGAAGTAGGCGTTGCCGCACACCAGGCGGTCGGCGCCGTCGCTGGTCACCCACGGGATGGACTGGCGGTTGATGCCGCCGTCGACTTGGATCGCCAACTCCGGGAAGGCGTCGCGCACGGCGCGGATGCGCGCGCGCACCTCGGGGATGAAGGCCTGGCCGCCGAAGCCGGGATAGACGGTCATGAACATCACCAGGTCGATGCTCGGGAAGGCCCATTGCCAGAGCGCGGGGTCGGTGTCGGGATTGAGCGCCAGCCCGACCTTAGCGCCGCTCGCGCGAACTTGGGCAATGACCTTGGCCAGGCTGCGCTGGCCCACCGCCTCGACGTGGATGGTGAGGGCGTCGGCGCCGGCAGCGCGGAAGTCCTCGATGTACTTCTGCGGGTCGGTCATCATCAGGTGCACGTCGAGGTGCAGGGTGGTGGCGCGCCGCATGGCGGCGACCAGCAGGGGCCCGAGGG
>JAYVMM010000157.1:0-2647 GCA_043758975.1 Planctomycetota bacterium
ATAGCCCCTCCTGGCGCGCCCATTGCATCAACTTCATGAAATTAAAAGAATACAAAAGAGTTCAATTTTTCCAACTGGTAACAGCCCCCATCAGCACGATCACCGCCCGGTAGGCCGCGAGGTGGCCGCCGGCGGCGATGAGGTCTCCCAGCACCGGCACCGGCAGGCGCAGGGAGGCGCCGGGCAGTGTGGGGTCGCTGTGCGCCAGGCCAGTGCTCCAGGCGAGCGCAGTGCCGATCGTCACCGCCACCAGGCCGCCGGGCAAGCCGCCCTTGAAGCGCACCGCGCCGAAGTAGGTCATCAGCACCACCGCCCGGGTGGCCATGCCGACCAGGGGGTAGGTGAAGGTGCGGTAGAGGAAGGTGACGGAGATGAAGCCGAGGGCGATGCCGGCGAGGGTGGAGAGTAGGGCGGAACGCAGCGAGGCGCGCCGGATGCGTTCGGCGACGCTGGCGCCGGCGAGCTCGATCAGGCCCGAGCCCAGGCAGGCGAGCAGCCCGGCCTGCCAAGCGACCCGTGCGGCGGCGGCGGCATCGAGTCCTTGCGCCTGGGCGAGCAGCTTGGCCGGGAGCATGACCAGGAAGACGTGAGCGAAGAGCGAGACGGTGTTGATGCCGTAGGGCAGGCACACATCGCGGCGCCCGCTGCGCTCAGCCAGGCGGCGCGCCTGCCACGCGTAACAGGTTGCCCACCAGCAGCGAGACCGCGGCGCCAGGCAGGATGCGGTCGTAGATAAGCCCGGCGTCGAGCCCGACCACGCCCTGGCACAGGCCGACGATGAGCAGGAGCTGGACCAGGTTGTCCACCGCCAGCCCGAAGTAACCGTCGATGTCCCCGCGCACGGACCAGCGCATCGCGGCTCCCCTCGTCCGCCAGGGTAGCTCTCCCTGCCGTCCGGTCCATGGCAGCAGGCGTCTGAGGCGACACCCGCCCTGGGCGCATTGCCGACCGCCCCCCCGGACATAGCCTGGGGGAGCCGATATGCCGGGCGACGACATGGATCTACGCAGGACGGAGGTGGGCGACCAGGGGTCTGCCAGCTTGGACCAGCGTATCGAGCGGCTCAACGCCATCGGCATCGCGCTGTCGGCCGAACGCGATCCGGTGCGCCTGCTCGAGGAGATCCTGATCGGCGCCAAGGCGATCACCAGCGCCGACGGCGGGACCATCTATGCGCTGGGCGAGGACCGCAAGCTGCGCTTCGAGATCCTGCGCACCGACACCCTCGGCCTGGCCATGGGCGGCACCAGTGGGGTGCCGATCCGCTTCCCGCCCATTCCGCTCGAGCGCGATGATGGCAGCCCCAACATCAGCTCGGTGGTGGCGAGTGCAGTGCTCGGGGGCAAGACCGTCAACATCCCCGATGCCTACCATGCCCAGGGCTTCGACTTCTCGGGCACGCGCTCCTTCGACGCCAAGACCGGCTACCGCTCGACCTCCTTCCTCGCCGTGCCGATGCGCGACCACGAAGGCGAGATCACCGGCGTGCTCCAGCTGCTCAACGCGCGCGACGGACAGGGCCGCATCGTGCCCTTCTCCACCACCGACCAGCGCCTGGCCGAGAGCCTGGCCTCGCAGGCGGCCACCGCGCTGAGCAAGCACCACCTCATCGACGGCATGCGCAAACTGCTGGAGTCCTTCATCCAGCTGATCGCCACCGCGATCGACGAGAAGTCGCCCTACACCGGCGGACACTGCCGCCGGGTGCCCGAGCTGACCATGATGCTGGCCGAGGCGGCGGCGCGGGTGCAGAGCGGCCCGCTCAAGGGCTTCGCGATGTCCGAGGGCGACCGCTACGAGCTGCGCATCGCCGGCTGGATCCACGATTGCGGCAAGATCACCACCCCGGAATGGGTGATGGACAAGGCGACCAAGCTGCAGACCATCTTCGACCGCATCGAACTGATCGACACCCGCATCGAGGTGATCAAGCGCGACGCCGAAATCGCCATGCTGCGCGCGCTCGCCGCCGGCGGCGAGCGTGGCGCGCTCCAACGCGCGCATGCTGATCGGGTGCGCCAGCTCGACGACACCCGCACCTTCCTCCACCGCGTCAACCAGGGCGGCGAATTCATGCGCGCGGAGGACCAGCAGCGGGTACGCGACTTCGCCGGCGAGCAGTGGGTCGCGCCCGATGGCGCGCCGCGTCCGCTGCTCAGCGCCAACGAGGTCGAGAACCTCACCATCGCCAAGGGCACCCTCACCCCGGCCGAACGCGAGGTGATCAACCACCACATCGTCGCCACCATCAAGATGCTCGAGTCGCTGCCCTATCCCAAGCACCTCCGCCGGGTGCCGGAGTTCGCCGGCGGGCACCACGAGCGGATGGACGGCAAGGGCTACCCCAAGGGCCTCAAGCGCGAGCAAATGTCGGTGCAGGCGCGTGTGATGGGCATCGCCGACGTCTTCGAGGCGCTCACCGCCGGCGACCGTCCGTACAAGAAGGCGATGACTCTGTCGCAGGCCCTGCGCGTGCTGGGCAAGATGAAACTCGATGGCCACATCGATCCCGACCTCTTCGACGTCTTCATCGCCGAGAAGGTCTACCTCGACTATGCCAAGCGCTTCCTCGGCCCTCAGCAGATCGACGAGTTCGATGTCACCGCCCTGCCCGGGTACCGCCCGCTGCCCGGCTAGGGTGCCGGCG
>JAYVMM010000158.1:0-5284 GCA_043758975.1 Planctomycetota bacterium
TGGCCATTGTCGAGGTTGCGCACCGTCGCGGTGGCCGGCGGGGTGTAGGTCGTGCCAGCGTTCTGCCCGACCTGCGGGCTGGCGAAGAGCACCAGCTTGGTGCTGTGCGGGCGGAAGCCGAACTGGTCGACCATGATCTGCTCGCTTACCGGCAGCGCGTGGGCCTCGCCGGCGCTGCCGGTGGTCCAGGGCAGCGCGGCGGCGAGTGCGCCGATCAGGCTCGCCCGGGTGGCGAGCCGGGCGCGCTGCCACCAGCGGCCGTAGCGCTGGGCCATGGCGCGCCATGCGGGCCCAGGCAGGAGCTGATGGCGGCGCGGCGGGGCGGGATGCATGCGGGTTTCTCCGGCGGGACGGCGGGGCCTGGGCCTGGACGGCAAGCGCCAGGAGCCAGGCGACAAATAGTCAGGATAGGCAGAGCGCGCCCGGCCCTCAAGCGCAGGATAGGATGCGTGAGCGTGGAAAAGGATACACTGCCCCGTGCCCTGGCGCTAGGCTGGCCGCCGATGCGCACCCGCTCCCAGCAGGGTCTCCCGTCCATGGCGCGGACAGCGATACGCGCATCACCGCGGGCGGCGGCGCGCGCGCCAGGCGTCGCCGCCAGTGCGGGCGCCGCCATCGCCTCTACCATGCGCGCGGACGGGGTGCTGTGCTTCGAGCGCCTGCCCGCGGGGCTGGGCATCCGCCTGCGCGGCATCGGCTGGTCGGCGCTGCAGCCGGGCAAATGGCAGTGGCGGCTGTCCAAGCCCTATTGGGTGTTCTACCGCAACGACCGCGATGGCGCCGAGGTCACCGTCAACGGCCTCACCGTCCCCCTACGCGCCGGGCGCGGTTACCTCATCCCGCCACGCCAGCCCTACCGCACCAGCTGCGCCGCCGCCCTGCGCCATCTCTACGTCTATCTCGACCTCAGTGGGCTGGCCCGGCGCAGCGCCGCCGCGCTGCACGGGCGCATCCACGAAGTGCCGCCTGGCGTCGACCTCGCCTGGCTGGACGGCATCGCCGCCCAGGCCGGCAGGCGGCTCGGCGATGGCGAGCAGCTGCGCTTGCTTGCGCTGGTGCTCACCACCCTGCAGGCGCGCCTGCCGGACGGTCCGCCGGCACTCGCCGCCGACCAGCAGCTCTCGCCGGCGCTGGCCTACCTCGAGCGCCATCTTGCCCAGCCGCTCACCGTCGCCGCACTGGCGGCGCGCTGCCGGCTGCGCGAGAACGCCTTCACCGCCCGCTTCCGCGCCGCCTTTGGCAGCACCGCGGTGCAGTATCTGCGCCAGCGGCGCGCCGAGCGCGCCGCCACCCTGCTGTCCACCACCAGCTGGGGCATGGCGCGCATCGCGGTGGCGAGCGGCTTCGGCAACCGCACCTACCTGGCGCGGGTTTTCCGCGAGGTCATCGGCATCACCCCGGGCGAGTATCGCCACGCGCGGGTGTTTGAGCGCCATCAGGGCTGATGGCCGCGCCGGCGCTGCCACGCGCGCGCGGCGCGCTCACCTGACAGCGGCCTTCCAGGGCTGAGTACGCCACCATCCGACCCCAGGTCCTTTGGGAAGGCCGCTGCGCGCTTGCGGTCGGCTGGAATGCGCACCGTATTACGGGCTCCGCACCCGCACCAGCCCCCGGTGTGGCACCCACGTGCGGAAGAGGCCGCCGCGATTGCCCGTCACCTTGGCGCGGAGATCGCCATTGAGCTAAAGCACCCATCCCCGCTCCCGTATGCACGCGAAAGGGACACCATGCGCCACCCCCCTGCCAGCCCCATTCTCAGCGTATTCGCCCTGCTCGCCTGCGCCGGCGTCGGCGGCTGCCCCGCCGCCGACGTGCTGACCCAGCACAACGATGCGGCCCGCTCGGGGGTGAACAGCCAGGAGACCACGCTGACTCCCACCACCGTGACCACCGCCCAGTTCGGCAAGCTTTTCACCGTGCCGCTCAACGCCAACCTCAACGGCCAAGTCCTCTACGTCTCCGGCATCACCGTCGCGGGCAGGTCGCGCAACGTCATCTATGCATCCACCTCCAACAACAGCAATGGCTCGCCCTGCGGCTTGTTCGCCTTCGATGCCGACGTCCCGGGCGCGGCGCTCTGGAGCCGGTCGTTCACCCCCGCCGCCCAATACACCACCGCCACCCCGGTGATCGACCGTGCGGCGGGGAACCTCTACCTGGTGACCAAGGACCGCGACGATCTGGGCACCAATTGGCTGCACGCCATCGATCTCGTCGGCGGGGCGGAGCGCCCAGGCAGCCCGGTGGCGATCGCCGCCTCGGTGCCGGGCAATGGCGATGACAGCGCCAACGGCCACGTGACCTTCCCCGCCAGCCATGCCAACTGCCGCCCCGGCCTGCTCCTGCTCAATGGCGTGGTCTACTGCGCCTTCTCCTTCAACAGCGATGCCCGGCCCTACCACGGCTGGATCATCGGCTATTCCTATTCCGGGAGCGCCTTCACCCGCACCGCGGCCTTCTGCTCCACCCCGGATGCGCTGGGGCAGAGCTCGAATTTCGCCGGGTGCGCCGGCGGCATTTGGCAGGCGGGTAAGGGCCTGGCTTCGGATGGGTCGGCGATCTACTGCAGCACCGCCAACGGCGATTTCACCGCAAATGCCAACGGGCGCAACTACAGCATGTGCGTGCTCAAGCTGTCGCCTGGGCTGTCAGTGCTCGACTGGTTCTCGCCCGCCAACGAGAAGAACTGGAGCGACCAGGACCTCGACCTCGGCAACAGCGGGCCGGTGCTCATCCCCGGCACCAGCCTGCTCTTCACCGGTGGCACCAAGTACGGGCGCGGCCATCTTGTCGCGCGCACGTCGATGGGGCATTTCAACGCCTCCCATGACAGCTGCCTGCAGACCATCGGGGTCTCGGGCGACGACCGCGTGGGGCAGAACCCGATTGGCTGGAACGGCGCCGGCGGGCCCTTCGTCTACCTGTGGCCACAGGGCAGCGCCTTGCAGCAGCTGCGCCTGCAGGGCACGTCCTTCTCTCCCGCAGGCGCCTTCCACAGCAACGCCAACACCGCCGGCGGCAACCTCGCACTTAGCGCATCCGGCGCCGCCAACGCCATCCTCTGGGCGCAGGACTTCGCCGGCACGCTGCATGCCTACGACGCCACCGACGTCTCGCACGAGCTGTGGAACAGCGGGATGGACTCCAGCCGGGACGCGCTCGGCTCCTCCGCCCACTTCGCCTTCCCGACCATCGCCGGCGGCAAGGTCTATGCCGGATCCGGTGCGCATGGCATCGCCGTCTATGGGCTGCTCGGGACCGCCGGCCTGCAATCCGGCGGCATCTACGAGGTCTTCGTCAAGCACAGCGGCCAAGTGCTCGACCTCAAGGGCGCGAGCACCACCGACGGCACCCCCATCCAGCAATGGCCGCTCACCGGCGGCATTAACCAAAAGTGGCTGCTCGAGGACATGGGGGGCGGCGCCTGGCGCTTCACCTCGCACGATAGCGGCAAGGTCATGGACGTCACGGGCGCCTCGCAGACGCCCGGCACCCCGGTCATCGCCTGGAGCGATCATGGCGGCGACAACCAGCGCTGGCTGCTGACGGACGAAGGCGGCGGGTGGTTCAAGGTGGTCGCCAAGCACAGCAGGCAATGCCTCGACGTCGCCGGTCGCAGCCTGGTCGAGGGCGCCCAGGTCCAGCAGTGGACGGACAACAGCGGCGACAACCAGCGCTGGCGCTTCGACCTCGTGCCGCCGACCGCAATCGCCGACCTCCAACGGCGCCGGGACGATGCCAGCGCGCGCATCCGGCAGGCCATCCTCGCCAGCTTCCCGGTGGCGGTGCCGGAACGCCCGGTGGTGCTCGCGGACGGGGCCGAGCTGCTATTCCGTCAGGTGCTGGCGCGCCCGTAAGCTCGGAGAAGCGTTCGCCCGGTGCGCATCCGGCGCCGGCGGAGGCGCTCGTCGGCGCGTGGTCGTGGGAGGCCGCCGGCGCCTGCTCTCGGGCTCAGGCGAGGTCGGGGGTGAAGCCGTGGCGGAGGGTGTTCTCGGTGATCGCACGAGGGGTCAGGAACTGCAGCAGGTAGTCCGGCCCCCCGGCCTTGGCGCCGATGCCGGAGAGGCGGAAGCCGCCGAAGGGCTGGCGGTCGACCAGCGCACCGGTGATGCGCCGGTTGATGTAGAGGTTGCCGACCTGGAAGGCCTGCTTGGCGCGCTCGATGTGCGCTGGGCTGCGCGAGTAGAGCCCGCCGGTGAGGGCGTAGCGGGTACCATTGGCGAGCGCGAGCGCCTGGGCAAAGTCCGCAGCGCGCAGCACCGCGAGCACCGGCCCGAAGATCTCCTCCTGGGCCAGTCTGGAGGCGGGCGGCACGTCGACGAAGATGTGCGGGGCGACGAAATGGCCGGCGTCCGCCCCCGCCGGCAGAGCGCCGGCGTAGGCCAGGCGGGCCTCGCCCGTTGCCGCCGCGATGGCGGTGAGGATGCGCGCGCGCGCCTCGCCGTCGATGACTGGGCCGAGCGCGCTGGAGAAGCTGGCGGCGGCGCCGATGGCCAGGCTGCGGGTGGCACTGATGAGGCGGGCGCAGAAGGCGTCGTAGAGCGGCGCCAGCACGATGGCGCGCGAGCAGGCCGAGCACTTCTGGCCCTGATAGCCGAAGGCGCTGTGCATCACCCCCAGCACCGCCTCGTCGAGATCGGCGTCATCATCGACGATGATGGCATTCTTGCCGCCCATCTCGCAGATCACCCGCTTGACCTCCTGCGCGCCGGCGGGTACTTCGGCGGCCATGCGGTTGATCGCCAGGCCGACGCCGAGCGAGCCGGTGAAGGCGATCAGCGAGACCGCGGGGTGGCGCACCAAGAGCGGGCCGATCTCTTCGCCGATCCCGGGCAGGTAGTTGACCGTCCCGGGTGGTAAACCGGCATCACTAAGCACCGCCATCAGCGCGGCGGCGATCCCCGGGGTCTGCTCGGCCGGCTTCATGACCACGGTATTGCCGGCGACCAGGGCGGCCACGCTCATGCCGCACAGGATGGCGAGCGGGAAGTTCCACGGGGCGATCACCACGCACACCCCGCGCGCCTGGTAGTGGTAGCGGTTCTCCTCGCCCGGCAGGTCGCGCCGCCGCTCGCCGCCCAGGCGGCGCATCTCGAGGGCGTAGTAGCGGCAGAAGTCCATCGCCTCGGCGACGTCGGCATCGGCCTCGCCCGGGCTCTTGCCGGCTTCGAGGATGATCAGCGCGCAAAGGGCGGCACGGCGTTCACCCATGAGCTTGGCAGCGCGTTCGAGCAGCTGCGCGCGCGCCCCAGGCGCGGTGTCACGCCAGGCCGGGAAGGCGGCG
>JAYVMM010000159.1:0-10882 GCA_043758975.1 Planctomycetota bacterium
CACTAGGAGGTGGACCAGGCACGGCGGATGCTCCTCGGCGCGGCGCGGGCGGCGGGTGCAGAAGATGGCGCCTCCGGCGCGGTCGATGCGCGTCTGCACGAAGAGGTTGGCGAAGGCCGGGTGGGCGGCCTCGGTCGCCGCTGGGGCGAGCACCACCTCGGCGTAGCTGGTGACCTCGATCACGCGCGCCAAGCGCGAGCGGTTGGTGAGGGTGGTGCGGCGCAGCTCGACGTCATCCTCGGGCGACACCGCGATCTCGGTATGGCAGTCGATGTCGTGGTCGTGGCGGCGGAATTCGGCACGCGATTGGCTGAAGATCGCCTCGTAGGAGCGCCCGCTCTTGAGCGTGGGCTGGTAGGTGGTGGACCAGTATTCGCCGCGGTCATTGTCGCGCAGGTAGCAGAACAGCCCGTAGCCATCGCGGGTGGCATCTTCGCGCCAGCGATTGACCGCGAGCTCCTTCCAGCGGCTGCTGCCGGCGCCGGCGCCGGAGACCATCACGTGGTAGCGCCCGTTGGAGAGCAAATGCACCTCGGGCGGCGCGGTGGTGGGGTTGCTCACCACGCGCAGGACGTCCTCCAGTTCGCCGGCGGCCTTGCGCACGGCCCCGACCTCGGCGGCGTGCGGATAGACCATCGCCGCGGTCTTGGGGATGCGCTCCTGCAGCAGCAGCTCGGTGGCCTTGAGCTGGGGGTCGGCGAGGAAGCGGCGCTGCATCGGGCGGTCGAGCAGCACATAGGCGAGGGCGAGCAGGCTCATGCCCTGGTGGTGGACCATGAAGGAGCGCACGGTCACGCTCGACTGGCCGTGCGGCAGGCGCGCGGGGGTGAAATCGACGGCCTCGTAGAGGCCGTAATGGCCGGTGCCGTAGGCGGCGGCGATGCGCTCAAGGTTGCGGTAGGCCTCGGCGGGATCGACCATCAGCGCCATCACCGTGGCGTAGGGGGCGATCACCAGGTCGTCGCCCAGCCCGCGCTTGAGCCCGAGGCCGGGCACGCCGAAGGCGCGGTACTGGTAGTTGAGGTGGGCGTCGGTGAGGTTGTAGCCCGACTCCGAGATGCCCCATGGCACGCCGCGCTGGCGTCCGTAGTCGATCTGGCGGCGGATCACCGCCTGGTAGGTCTGATCGAGCAGGGTGTGCTCGTAGGTCGGCATCACCAAGAGCGGCATCAGGTACTCGAACATCGACCCGCTCCACGACAGCAGCGCCGGCGCCCCGCCCGAGGAGGTGAGCAGGCGCCCAAGCGAGAACCAATGGTCCTGGCTGACCTCGCCGCGGGCGACGGCGACGAAGCTGCCCAGGCGCGCCTCGGAGGCGAGCAGGTCGTAGTAGCTGCGGTCGGCGCGCGCCTCGTCGACATTGTAGCCGATGACGAACAGCTCGCGCGAGCGGTCGAAGAGGAAGCCGAAGTCCATCTCGGCGAGCACTCCGCACTCGCGCGCCAGGCGCTCACCGCGCGCGATCAGCTCGCTGGCGCGCTCCGCCGCGAGCATCAGCGGCGCGCGCAGGTCGGCGACCCAGCGCATCGCCGCTTGCGCCTGGGCCGAGGAGCCCGGCCCGCTGTACTCTGCCAGCACCCGCCGGATCAGCGGCAGCAGCTGCTCGGAGAAGCGCGCGACCTCGCTGATGCTCACCACGTCGTCGAGGCGCTCGACCGCGGCGCGCAGCTGGTCGAGCTGGCTGCGCCCGTCCCCGACTGAGCTGTGGCCGAGCTGCCAGAGATGCGGCGGCGGCGGCGGGCTCAGGCACCACGGTGCCGCGCTCACCAGCCAGTCGCGATGGTCGCGGCATTCGTGCTCGAAGGCCGCCGCCCACCACAGCAGCTCCTCGTCGCCGCTCGCGGTCAGCAGGGTGACCAGTTCAGCGGCCGCGCGCACCAGGTCGTTGAGCGTCACCAGCTCCTCGCTCAGCGCGCGCGTGCCGGCGGCGGGCGCCGCCAGGACGGCGGCGATGCCATCCAGGCGTGGCGCGAGCGCGGAGGGCAGCTGGCGGTCGCGGGCGGCGTCGGCGACCTCGCGCAGGCAGCCCAGGGTCGCGGCCAGGCCGCGGTGGGCCTGCTGCGGGCGTAGCGCTGCGCCGGCGAGGTCGAGCAGCCCGCGGCGCAGCACCAGGAGATGGGCGGCGAGGTTGCCGCTGTCGACCATCGAGACGTAACGCGGGGCGAGCGGCTGGGCAGTGCGGGTGTCGTACCAGTTGTAGAAGTGGCCGCGGTAGCGCTCCATGCGCGCCATCGCGGTGAGGGTGCGTTCACTGCGCTCGAGCAGCTTGGGGACAGGCAGGTAGCCGAAGTCGTAGGCCGCGAGGTTGGCGAGCAGGGCGAGGCCGAGGTTGGTCGGCGAGGTGCGGTGGGCGACCACGCTGACCGGATACTCCTGGTAGTTGTCCGGCGGCAGCCATTGGTCCTCCGGGCCGACGAAGGTCTCGAAGAAGCGCCAGGTGCGGCGGCTCAGGCGCGCGAGCACGCGCTGCTGGTCGTCGCGCAGGTTGTGCGCCGCGTCATTGAGCGGGCGGCTGATCAGCCAGGCGATGCCAGGCGCCACCAGCCACAGCGTAAGCAGGGGCAGGGCGGCAAGTGCGCGCGCGCCGTCTGCCTCCACGTACACGTACCAGCCCACCGCCAGGGCAGCGGCCGGCTGCACCCACATCGCCAACGTCACCTGCGCCAGGCTGGTGCGGCTGCTGCGCTCGGCATCGCTGGCGGTGGTCCATTCGAGCAGGCGGCGGCGGGTGATGAGCAGGCGGCAGAGGGTGCGCACCACGGCGTCGGCCTGGATCGCCGCCTCGAAGGGCAGGAAGATCAGGCTCAACCCGAGCTGGCTGAGCTGGCTGGCGCAGGCGTCGGCCTGGTTGCGTACATGCATGGCGAGCGGAACGTCGACCGCCTTGCGCATGAGCGCGAACAGCGTGCTGAGCAGCGCCGGCAGGGCGAGCAGCAGCACCGCCAGCGCCACCCACCAGCCGCTGCCGCCGGGCAGCACCGTCCAGCCGCCGACCACCAGGGCGAGCAGCGCCGGCGCGACCAGGCTGCGGCGCAGGTTGTCACTGAGCTTGAAGCGCGACAGCGCGGAGAGCTGGTTGGCCTGCACCTTGCCCTCGGCGTCGCGCGTCCACGGCAGCAGCCACGGCAGCAGCTGCCAGTCGCCACGCGCCCAGCGGTGGCGGCGCATGATGTCGACCAGGTAGCGCGACGGGTGATCCTCGAACACGGTGACGTCGCTGACCAGGCCGGCGCGCGCATAGCAGCCCTCGATGAGGTCGTGGCTGAGGATGCGGTCGTCGCCGAAGCGGTGGTGCAGGACGCGCGAGAAGGCGGCGAGGTCGTAGATGCCCTTGCCGACGAAGGAGCCCTCGCCGAAGAGGTCCTGGTAGACGTCCGAGACCGCGCGGCTGTAGGGGTCGATGCCGGGCTCGCCGGCGTAGATCTTCGAGAACCAGGAGACATTGGCGCTCGGCAGATTGATCGCGGTGCGCGGCTGCAGGATGGCGTAGCCGCGCTCCAGGCGCCCATCGGCGGCGAAGCGCGCGCGGTTGAGCGGATGGCTGATGGTGCCGACCAGCTGGCGCGCGGCGTCGCGCGGCAGCTTGGTGTCGGTGTCGAGGGTGATGATGTAGCGCACCTGCGCGAACACCGAGGTCTCGCCTATGACCACCGCGAAGCGCTCGCGTTCGCCGTGCTGGAGCAGGCGGTTGAGGTCCTCGAGCTTGCCGCGCTTGCGCTCGTGGCCCATCCACACGCCCTGGCGCGGGTTCCACCGCCGCGGGCGGTGGAAGAGGAAGAAGATGCTGATGCGTTGGGCGGCGTACTTGCGGTTGAGCTCTTCGATGCCGGCGCAGGCGCGCGCGATCAGCGCCTGGTCGCCGGGCAGTTCCTGGACATTTGCGTCGGAGAGGTCGGTGAGCAGGGCGAAATCGAGCTGCTTATCAGGATTGGCGAGGTAGCGCACCTCGAGGCCCTCGAGCAGGCTGTCGACGTCGCCCACGCCGCGCAGCATGGTCGGCACCACCACCATGGTGCGGCAGGCGGCGGGGATGCCCTTGGCGTAGTCCAGGCGCGGCAGCGCGCGCGGGGTGACCACGGTGGTGACCACCAGGTTGACCAGGAAGAGCGCGCACTGGCTGGTGACCAGCGCGACCAGCACGGCAAGCCCGGCCAGCGCCCCTGGCGTCAGCGTCTCCGCGCCGCACCACCACAGCGCTAGCGCGCTGAGCGCCGCGGTGAGGGTGGTGATGGCGAGCAGGTACCAGCACAGCGGCGCCGCCCGCCCGAGGCGTGCGAGGGCGCGCGCTGGGCTGGTGCGCAGCGTCAGCTCTGCCTCGAGCGCGGCGCGCCCGTGCGCGACCAGGTAGTAGCCAACATGGCCGCGCAGCTCATCGCCGCGCGCCGCCGCCTTGGCCAGCTCGACCGCGGTGAGCGCGATATGGTGCTCACTGTGCGCGCTCCTCTTGGCGAGCTCCTCAACCACGTGGCGGTAGCTGTCGCGGGTGCTGAAGTCCATGCGCGCGTAGACCCCGGCGGGGTCGCCGCGCAGGGCCTGCTCGACCACGCTCAGCGATTCGACGAACTCCCGCCAATCCATCGCCGAGAGCGAGCGCAGGCTGCTGATGCTGTTGCCGATCGAGACCTGATTGGCGGCCTGCGCGTGGTTCTCGGCCTGGGTCAGCTGCTCGATGGTGGTGCCGCCCTGGGCCAGACGCTGCTCCAGCCAGCTGCTGGCCATGCTCAGCGCGGGCGCCTGGCCCTGCAGGCGGCGGGTGAAAGCGGCGACAAAGCTGCTCGACAGGGTCGGCTCGGCGCGCGCCAGGTCGGCGAGGATCAGCACCAGGTCGGTCGGGCTGCGCTCCGCCACCGCGATCATGCGCTCGGCCCAGTCGAGGGCGATGGTGTGGCGCTCGAGCGACACCGCGACGTTGAGGCTGACCCGGCGCAGGTTCTCGATCAGCGCCAAGCGCAGCATGATGGGGATCGCCCACAGCTCGCCCAGCTTAAGCTGCGAACGCGCCTGGTAGGCGATGACGAAGCGCGCCAGGCTCTCGCTGTCGATGCGCCCGTCGATGTGCGAGATCAGTTCGAGGGCGATGGCGTAGACCCGCGGGTAGCCGGCGTGCGGCCCGTCCTGCAGGCGCGGCAGCTCGCGGCTGTAGCCGCGCGGGAGGTGGCGGCGCGCGGTGCGGATCTGCTCTTCGACCAGGTAGAAGTTGTCGAGCAGCCAGTCCGCCGCCGGCGGCGGGCGCTGGCCGGCAGCGCTCGCGCGCGCGACCAGGGCGTAGGCGGCATTGAGTGCGCCTTCGTTCTCGCGCAGCCGCGGCAGCAGGCGGTCGCTGCCACCGCCCGCCGCGAGGCGGTGCCAGCCCGCCAGGGTGGCGGCATGGGCCTCGAGCTGCTCGGTGGTGTAGAGCTCCTCGCGCAGCGGCTGGTCGCTGGCGAGTTTGCGCCACACCGCGGTGCCAGCGCCCTTCTGCGTGGGAGTATGTGTGCTCGGTGGTGCGTTCACCCGTGCTCCTGACGCGCGCGAGGATGCGCAGGGCGGCGGCGGGCGGAAGGGGGGGACTGGCGAGCGGAAGCGCGGGCGGTGCATCCGGCAGCGCCCGCATCGACCCGGGACTGCCATATGCAGTAGCTCGCCCCGCGTGGGCCCGGGTCCGCGCTCACACCAGCGCCGCGCCGAGCACGGCGAAGAGGTGGCGGTAGGTCAGTCCGGTGGCGGCGCCCAGGGCGGCGGCGCAGGGGGCGCTGGTGGCGACCCCGCAGGCGGCATTGAACGCGCGCACCTGCTCTGCCTCGCGCGCCGTGGCGTGCGCGGTGAGCGCCGGCAGCAGCCAACCCTTGTCGCCGGCCATGCCGCAGCAGTCCGCCGCCGCGGGTTCGCTGACGACGCCCGCGCTGGCGGCGGATGCCGCCGCGCGCAGCGCCGGCGCCCAGCCATGGGTGAGCTCGGAGCAGGTCGGATGCAGCACCAGGCTGGCGGCCTGAGGGCGCAAGCGCCCGCGCGCGAGCAGGCGCGGGACCAGCTCGGTAACGGCGAAGGTGGCGGGATCGCAGATTCTCAGCCCGGAGCACAAAGCTCCGGTCCGAGCTCCAGCTCCAGGCGCGGTCACCGCTTCGCCGGCGCGCGCGTCCAGGGCGGTGGCGAAGGCGGCGGCGCAGGTGCTGGTGTCGGTCAAAACCACGGTGGCGCGCGCGCCGGCTGCGGCGGTGCGCGCCGCCTCCAGGCTGCGCCCGGCGGCGCGCGCCGCGGACGCGGGGAAGCCCTTGCTGGCGAAGGGCTGCCCGCAGCACAGCCCGGCGGCGTGCGCCGGCACCACCACCCCGATCCCCGCCGCCGTGCACAGCTGCGCGAACAGCGCCGGCAGGTCGTCGCCGCCGAGGGTGCGCGCGAGGCAGCTCGGCAGGTAGACCACCGTCGGCGCCCCCGCCTCCGCCACCGGCCACAGCGCCGGCAGCGCGCCGGCGGGGGCGGGCAGCGGGATGCGCGCGCCGGGCAGCTTGCGCAGGCGCAGTAGGCGCGCACTGCGCAGGGCCAGGCGGGTTGCCGCGCACAGCGCCGCGAAGCGCCGCTCGGCGGCGGCGGCGAGCCAGCGTGCCGGGCCGCCGCGCTGGGCGGCGCGCTCGGCGCGCACCAGTTCGCCGGTGTCGATGTGCACCGGGCAGGCGCTCGCGCACATGCCGTCGGCGGCACAGCTGTCCAGGCCGCGCTTCTGCCAGCCGGCGCGCACCGCCGCGCCCGCCTCACCGCCGCGGGCGACGGCGCGCAGCGCGGCGATGCGCTGGCGCGGGCTGTAGGTGTAATCCCGGCTCGGGCATACCGGCTCGCAGAAGCCGCACTCGATGCAGGCGTCGACGGTCGCGGCGACCGCGGGCAGGGTCTTGAGGTGGCGCAGGTGGGCCTCGGGGTCGTCGCTGAGCAGGACCCCGGGGTTGAGCAGCCCCAAGGGATCGAGCAGGACCTTGATCCGGCGCATCAGCGCCACCGCATCCGCCCCCCACTGACGCTCTACGAAGGGCGCCATGTTGCGCCCGGTGCCGTGCTCGGCCTTGAGGTGGCCGCCGGCGCCCAGGACGCAGTCGACCAGCGCCGCCATGAAGCGGCGGTAGCGCGCGACCTCCTCCGCGGCTGCGAAGTCGGGGGTGAGGGTGAAGTGCAGGTTGCCGTCGCGCGCATGGCCGAAGATCACCGCGTCCTGGTAGCCGTGGATGGTGAACAGCGCGCGCAGGCGGCGCACCCCGTCGGCGAGGTGCCTGCGCGGGAAGGTGACGTCCTCGATCACCACCGCGGTGCCGCGCCGGCGGATCGCGCCCACCGAGGGGAACAGGCCCTTGCGCACCTTCCAGTACTGCGCCTGCGCCACCGGGTCGACGGTGAATGCGGCGGGGGTGGCGAGATCGCTTTCGCGTAACAAGGGGGCGGCGGCGGCGACGCGCGCACTCAGGGCCTCGGCGCTGGTCTCCTGGAACTCGACCAGCAGCGCCGCCGGTTCGCCCGGGGGCAGCGCGTGCGGCAGCTCGCCTTCGACGCGCGCGAGCGCCACCGCATCAAGCAGTTCGATCGCCGCCGCCCCGAGCGCGCCCAGCGGCTCGGCCAGCGCGCAGGCGGCTTCGACGGTGCGGAACATCAGCCAGGCGGTGGCGCGGTAGCGCGGCAGCACCCGGGTGCGGAAGGTGGCGGTGGCGATGAAGGCCAGGGTACCCTCCGAGCCGACCACCAGGCGCTGCAGCACGCGCGCCGGGGACTCCTCGTCGAGGAAGGCGTTGATGCTGTAGCCGACGGTGTTCTTGGTTGCGAAGGCGGTGGCGATGCGCGAGCACAGCGCGGCATCGGCGCGCACCTCCGCGCGCAGCGCGGTGATACCGGCGGCGAGCGCCGGACGCTCGGCTAACAGGCGGGCGTCGGCGTCGGGCGCGGCGGTGTCGAGGCGGTAGCCGTCGGCGAGGATAAGCTCGAGCCCGCTGACGGTGTGATAGCTGTTGTCGGCCACCCCGCAGCACATGCCCGAGGCGTTGTTGGCGACGATGCCGCCGATCTCCGCCGCCTGCAGGCTCGCCGGATCGGGGCCGAGGCGCCGACCGAAGGGCGCGAGCGCGGCATTGACCCAGGCGCCGACCGCGCCCGGGGCGCAGCGCACGCGTTCACCACCGTCGAGCACAGCGATGGCGCGGAGATGGCGCGACACCACCACCAGGATGCCGTCGCCCACCGCCTGGCCGGAGAGGCTGGTGCCGCCGGCGCGGAAGCACACGCTCACGCGGTGGCGCGCGGCAATGCCCAGCACTGCCGCCACCTGATCGGTGTCGCGCGGCAGCACCACCACGCGCGGCACCAGGCGATAGATGCTGGCATCGCCGGACCACTGCTCGCGGTCGATCAGCGCGCTGAGCACCGCCTCCCGGCCCAGCGCCGTGCGGAGTTCGGCGATCAGCGCATCATCCATGCCCGGGATGGTGGCTGCTCCCGGGCTTGGCGCCAGAGTCCAGGCCAGGGAGCGCCGCCGGCGGCGGCCGCGCTGCCCGGGCGCCGCCTACTTGTAGAGCGCATCCTGCGGGTTGGCGCTGCTGAGCAGGTAGGCGAGCAGGTCGAGCGCCTCGTCCTGATTGAGGCGGCTGATCAGGCCGGGCGGCATGGTCGAGATGTTGGTGAAGGACTTGCTCTGCACTGCGTCCTTGGCCACCGCGGTGAGCTGGCTGGGATCGAGCGGGTTGACCGCGACCTGGTAGGCCTTGCCGTCGTCGGCGATCAGCCGCCCGCTCACCGCGTTGCCGTCCTTGGTCACGAAGATGGTGGTCTGGTACTGGTCGGAAATCACCTTCGAGGGTTCGATGATCGACTCGATGATGTCGTGCGCGCCGAAGCGCGTGGCAATGCTCGAGAGGTCGGGGCCGACCGCGCCACCATCGCCGGCGAAGCGGTGGCAGCTGGTGCATTGGCAGGCGGCGAACATGTTGCGCCCATTCACGAACGAGCGCTTGTGCAGCCCGCCCTGCGCCAGCTTGGTCAATTCATCGGTCTTCCACTCGCGCCCGGGGCCCTTGGGCTGGGGCAGCTCGGCGGCGGCGACCGGCCTGCGCGCCGGGTTCTTGGCCGCCTGAAGCAGCGCCGCGCGCTCGCCCTCAGGCACGTTGGCGAGCGCGTCCTTCTGGATCGCGTTGATGAAGCCCTTGAAGCTGTTACCGCCCTTGCTCTCGTTGAGCGCGGCGTCGAACCACGAGAAGTACTCCTTGCGTTGCGCTGGCGTCCAGCCGTTCTTGACCACGCTCAGCGCGTAGGCGTAGAGGATGTGCATGTGCTGCGGCTTGGTCTGCAGCATTTGCGCGATCGGGCCGGCGTAGCCGCCATTGCGCGAGATCAGCTGGTCGAGGTCATGCCCGAGCACGATGGCCGGCTCCTCGCCGGCCATTTGTCCGAGCACCTTGGCGATGATCGAGGGCGCGCCGAGCACGCAGAGGGTGGTGGCGAGCTCGCGGTTGAGGCGGTAGTCGCTGGCGGGGAAGAGCGGATCGAAGACCGCGATCAGGTGCTGCGCGGTCACCGCATCGGGCTGGCCGAGGCGGATCATCAGCAGCTGGCAGGCGCGGATGGCCTCGAGCTTGAGCTCGGTGTCGAGCTTGGCCAGGTCGAGGGTGAGGAAACTGGCGAAGGCCTTGGCCTGGAGCTCCTTGGCGCCGCAGCGCGCGAGCGCGATCAGGGCGGTGACGTGCGCCTGGGGGTCCTTTTCATTGAGCGCGCGCTCGCGCCATTCGGCCACTGGCTGGGTCTCGATGGCGTTGCGCGCGGCGGCGCGCAGGAAGCGGTCGGGGGAGCCCAACGCCGGCCAGCTGGCGGCGACCGCGGCGGGATCCTGCTTTCCGTGGAAGGTCTCGAGCCGGCGTCGCTCGAGCGCGAGCGCGGTGGGCGGCGGGATCTTCACCGCGGCAGTGGACTCGCTGCCGGTGTAGGTGACGCGGAAGATCGCCGAACCGGTGCCGCGCCCGCCGATGGTGAAGTACAGGCAGCCGTCAGGGGTGATCACTGCGTCGGTCACCGGCAGTGGGCGCCCGAACACGAACTCCTCCTTGGTCGCGCTGAAACTCGCGCCCTTGGGCTCGAAGGACACGGCGTAGATGGTACCGAAGGTCCAGTCGAGGATGAAGAGCGCGCGCTGGTACTTGGCCGGGAATTTGGCGCCGTAGCCGAACACCATGCCGGTGGGGGAGCCGGGCCCGACATCGAGCACCGGCGGCAGGCTGTCGGCGTACCAGGCCGGATAGTCGCCTGAGCCGGAACGCCAGCCGAGATCGGAGCCGGAGGTGGCATGGACCACGCGGATCGGGCGGTACCAGGGCGTGCCCATGTCCCATTCCATGTCGCTATCCCAGGTGAAGAGCTCACCATTGGCGTCGAAGGCGAGATCGTAGGAGTTGCGGTAGCCCATGCTCACCAGCTGGAAGGTCTTGCCCTCGGCGTCGGTGCTGCCGAGGTAGCCGCCGGGGGCAACGATGCCGCGCGCATGGCCGTTGGGGTCCCAGTGGCGGGGCAGCGGGAAGTCGTCGCCGTAGACGGCTGCCGGCAGGCTGACGTCGACCTTGGCCATCGGCTTGGTGTGGTTGCCGATGGTGAAGTAGATGCGCCCGTCCGGCCCCAGGGTCAGGCCGTGCGGCCCGTGCTCGCCCTCGCCCTCGAAGTCGCACAGCTTGGTGATCTTGTCGAAATGATCGGAGCCGGTGCTGTCCTGGAGGCGGTAGAGCCCGCTGCGCTTGCCGGGCGATTTGTTGCCGTTGACCATGACATAGAGGCTGTCGTGGGCATAGAGCAGGCCATGCGCCATGCCGATTGGCAAATCGATGTGCTCGACCTTGGTGGTCTCGGGGTCGGCGCCGAGCGCCGACGGGGTGATGCGGAAGAGCCCGGC
>JAYVMM010000160.1:0-1665 GCA_043758975.1 Planctomycetota bacterium
GGCGCATCGCCTCAACCACCGTCAGCCAGGCGAGCGAGCGCGCTCCCGACAGCCACTGCATCATGGTCCGCTCCCCGCGCCCGCCAGGCGGGCGGTGCACCGGCTCATGGCGCGCCGCCCGCCGGCGGGGCAGCAGGCGCCGGTGGGCGCGCGCCGGCAGGCGCGCTGGAGGCGGCGATGATGCGGCGGAAATGCGCCTCCAGGCGCTCCTTGGGCGGCGCCACCGCGACCAGGGAGGCGCCCGCCGCGGCGCGCACGGCGGCGAGGTCCGCCGCGCTCGGGCGGCTGAGCTCGACCATCACGCGCTCGTCGGAGCGCAAGAGCTCGTCCACCCGTCCGCACTCGCGCAGGGTGCCTTGGTGGAGGATGGCGATGCGGTCGCAGAGGTCCTCGACGTCGGCGAGGAGATGGCTGCACAGCAGCACGGTCTTGCCCTGGGCCTTGAGGCGGATGATCAGCTCCTTGACCTCGGCCGAGCCGAGCGGATCGAGGCCCGAGGTCGGCTCATCGAGCACCACCAGGTCGGGGTCGTTGATCAGCGCCTGGGCCAGGCCGAGGCGGCGCGCCATGCCCTTGGAATACTCGCCCAGCCGGCGCCGGCGCGCATGGCCGAGGCCGACCAGCTCGATGAGCTCATCGCTGCGGCGCTTGATCAGCGCCTTGGGCAGGCGGAACAAACTGCCGAAGAAGGCCAGGGTCTCCTCGGCGTCGAGGAACTGGTAGAGGTAGGTCTCCTCGGGCAAGTAGCCGAGGCGGTGCTTGACCGTAAGGTCGCTGGGGTCGCGCCCGAAGACGAAGGCGTCGCCGCGCGTCGGGCGCAGCAGGCCGAGCAGCAGCTTGATGGTGGTGGTCTTGCCCGAGCCATTGGGGCCGAGCAGGCCGAAGACCTCGCCCGGACGCACCTCGAGATTGAGGCCGGAGAGGGCAGCGACGCGCGGCCGGCCCCAGAAATCGGCATAGACCTTGGTCAGGTCCACGGTGCGCAGGACGGCATCGGACATGGCGGAAGCGTATGTCCGCGCAGCGCCAGGAAAGGTCTGGCGGATCCTGGATTGCACCCGGCCCAAAAGCGGGCCAGGGTCGGGCGAGCGCGTGAGGCGTACACCGGGGTGGGGGGGTGCCCTTTGCGATTGTGCCCTTTCCGGGAAGCATTGACCATCCTGTGCTATGACCCGCCGCGCCTCCACCTTTGTCCGCCTGCGGTTGCCCCTGCTGGCGCTGCCCGCCCTGCTGCTGGCCGGATGCAGCGAAAGCCTTTACTACGACACCCGCTACGTGCCCACCGACATCGAATCCACCTATTCGGTATCGGCCCAAATCGGCTGGAGCGGCGATAAGCAGGTCTACGAACTGCCGGCGGCAGCGCCCGACATCGATGGCGAGCATGCGGAGCGCCGGCGCTGCGCCTATCCGTACCAGAAGCTCAAACCCCAGCCGATCGCCGGCATGGGAGCCGACCAGGTGCATTCCTCGACCGACATCGGCGGGGTGGCCTACGGCGGCTTCGACGACCGCATCCATCCCACCGGGCCGACCGTGCCGCTGCACTCGGCGCCCTACTTCGCCACTGATTCCCGCCCCGGGGAGCCCGGCATACCGCCGGCGCTGGGCAACCCCAAAGTCAGCTCCTGGGATGAGCGTCCGCATTCGAAAACCTCGATCACC
>JAYVMM010000161.1:0-1808 GCA_043758975.1 Planctomycetota bacterium
CGCGATCAGGCGCTGGCGGTTGCGGGGCTGCTCACCGAGGCCGTCGGCGGGCCATCGGTGCGGCCCTACCAACCCGCAGGCATTTGGGATGAACTGAGCAATTACGGCAACCTGCACAACTACAAGCACGATGCCGGCGCCAACCTCTACCGGCGCAGCCTCTACACCATTTGGAAGCGCACCACCCCGCCGCCGGACATGGTCCTGTTCGACATGCCGAGCCGCGAGTACTGCCTGGTGCGCCGCGCGCGCACCGACACCCCGCTGCAGGCCCTGACCCTGCTCAACGATGTGACCTTCGTCGAGGCGGCGCGCCTGCTCGCGGGGAAGATGATGCGAGATGGCGGCAGCAGCGTCGACAGCCGGCTCACCTACGGCTTCCGGCGCGCGCTCGTCCGCCTGCCCAGCATTGAGGAGCTCGGCATCCTGCGCGAGGGCTTCGCCCGGCGCCTGGCCCGCTTCCGCGCCGAGCCCGCTGCCGCCACCCATCTCATCGCCCAGGGCGACACCCCGGCCGATGTGGCACAGGATCCCAGCGAATTGGCGGCCTACACCACGGTGGCCAGCACCATCATGAACCTCGATGAGGCGATCACCAAGCCATGAGCACCGCTCGCCCCTCCCTGCCGTTGCCTCGCTCCGGCCCGCTCACCCGCCGCCAGGTGATCGGCAGCGCCATGGCCGGCCTTAGCGCCGCCGCGCTCACCGGCCTGGGCGGCGGTCGGGCAGCCGCCGGCGAACCGCCGGCGGTGCCGGGTGACCGTGGCGGCCTCCCCGGCCTGCCGCACTTCCCGCCCAAGGTGAAGCGCGTCATTTACCTGCACCAGTCCGGCGCGCCCTCGCAATTCGAGACCTTCGACTACAAGCCGGAGCTGGTGAAGCAGCGGGGCAAGGATCTCCCGGATTCGGTGCGCAATGGCCAGCGCCTCACCGGCATGACCTCGGGGCAGAAGAGCTTCCCGATGGCGCCGTCGATCTTCTCCTTCAGCCAGCACGGCGGCAATGGCGCTTGGATCAGCGAACTGCTGCCGCACACCGCGGCGGTGGTCGACGACATCGCCATCGTGCGCACCATGTATACCGAGGCGATCAACCACGACCCCGCCATCACCTTCTGCCAGACCGGCTCGCAGATCGCCGGGCGACCGAGCCTGGGGTCGTGGGTGGCGTACGCCCTGGGCAGCGAGAACCGCGACCTGCCGGCATTCGTGGTGCTGACCTCCAATGGCAGCGGGCGCAAGGACGACCAGCCGCTCTATGACCGCCTGTGGGCGAGCGGCTTTTTGCCCAGCCGCTTCCAGGGGGTGAAGTTCCGCAATGCCGGCGATCCCGTGCTGTTCCTCAACGATCCCGCGGGCATCGACCGCAGCATGCGCCGCGACATGCTCGACGACATCGGCCGTCTCGACCGCCTCGCCCAGCGCGGCAGCGGCGACCCGGAGATCAGTACGCGCATCGCCCAGTACGAACTCGCCTTCCGCATGCAGGCGGCGGTGCCGGAACTGGCCAACCTGTCATCCGAACCGGCGGAGGTCATCGACAGCTACGGCCCGGATGTGCGCAAGCCGGGCACCTACGCCGCCAACTGCCTGCTCGGCAGGCGCCTGCTCGAACGGGGCGTGCGCTTCGTCCAGCTCTACCACCGCGGCTGGGACCACCACGCCAACCTGCCCCGTGACATCAAGGGGCAGTGCCTGGACACCGACCAGCCCTCGGCAGCGCTGATCAAGGACCTTAAACGACGCGGCATGTTCAACGACACCCTGATAGTCTGGGGCGGCGAGTTCGGGCGCACGGTGTATTCGCAG
>JAYVMM010000162.1:0-8466 GCA_043758975.1 Planctomycetota bacterium
GGCGGTGCTTCGCCGCTGGACTTGCAGACGTGTCAGCCTCCGGCGGGGGCTCAGCAAACCGCTGCAGAGGAGGAATTGACGGTGCCAGGGAAGTTGATCTGGGAACGCCAAAATCAGACAAAAATCTGTGCTCGTACTCAGTTGGTCGCCACTGGCGCCACTGCCGCGTCCACGATCTCGGATCGCAGATTCCAATCGAACAGATCGAGGAAGTGTCCTCCGCGATGCGAGAAGATCGCGACGTTGGGCAGACCAACGATCATGCGGATCCGGTTCAGCCCTTGTACCACATTCACCATCGTTCGTTTGGACAGCTCGGGGACGATCATCAGGAGAGCATTCGTCCCGACCCAGGGCGATTGCATCACTTTGATATGGTTATGAACGGTACCTGACGAATAACATGCTATAAGCGCATAAATAAAACCTCTCTTAATTGCATTTGTACCCGTTATTCTGGCGTCATGATTAAAAAACCAATTCCGCAAGTTCCACCCGACATATCATTAACATCAGGCATGGATATCATCGCTCGATTCTCCACCCTCGCCGACCCCCGTCGGGAACATCGTCGCTATTACGAATTGAGTCACATTCTCTTTTTGTGCGCAGTGGCTGTTCTCGCAGGGTGTAATACCTGTTTAGAGATCGAGCGGTTTGGGGAGGAGCGATGTGATTGGTTCCAGTCAATGAAGCTATTCCCGAATGGCACGCCATCCCATGATACCATTGGCAGAGTATTGCGCATATTGAATCCGAGACCTTTCCAAGTGCTTTTCGCCGAGTGGGTACAATCAATTATTGGTCCAGTAGCAGGTGTCATCGCCATTGATGGCAAGACGTCGCGAAGCAGCGGTGACGGTGACAGCGCGAAGCCAATCCACACCGTCAGTGTCCATTCCAGTGAGACTGGCCTCACGTTGGCTCATGTCGATGTTGGCGACAAGATACCGACCATACCAGAAGTCATCAAGAACTTGGATATTACCGGGGCATTCGTCACCATTGATGCGATGGGATGCCAAACAGCCATTGCGAGTGCTATGCGAGGGGAAAATGCTGACTACCTACTGGCGGCAAAGGATAATCAGCCATTGCTGCATGATTCAATTAAAGACTACTTTGCAGACCGCACAACGAAGGCGTGGTTGCAGAAGAAAATGCATACATTCGCCTCCACGGAGAGTGAAGGTCATGGAAGGACCGAGTTCCGCGAAGCATGGGTCAGTCCGGTAGTTGGTGATTGGATAGATCGTTCAAAATGGAAGGATATTCAACAGGTTGTCTGCAATCGGAATACCAGGGTAATTAAAGGTTCAATAACAATAGAAGATCGCTACTTCATAACGAGCAGTAAGTTACCAGCCAAGCACATTCTCAGCAGTATACGTGAGCATTGGGGCATTGAGAACAAGGTCCATTGGATTCTTGACGTGACCTTCGCTGAAGATCAATGCCGTCTCAGGAAGGATCATTCGGCAAAGAATATATCGACGATCAGACGCTGGGCATTGAATATGCCTCGTCTTCAGCCGAGCAAACAGTCTATGAATATAAGAAGGAAAAAGTGCCGGATGGTCGATGAAATATCTGGAGTCACTGTTGGGGTCGATTTGTGGAATTTTTCGGTGATTATGCTGCGAATGCCCTGCCATAGCCTCGCTCCCGACCCCGCAAAAAAAGCAGGGCTCTTTCCGCGTCTTCCGAACCGAGGAGTCCTTTAGGCATGCCTGAATATATGATCTCATTTTGTGTTCACAAGAACTCATTTTATGTTCAATGATCGTTGACGCGTGGATTTCACATGTGCAGATCGCGCAGCAGGGGCGCCCGCATTTGCACATGAAATCACCACTGTGCTGTCGGGCACTAATGGCCTTTGGAAAGAAGCGAATCTAATACTACCGAGAAGCTGTCTGAATTAATTCACCGGACGCGCTTGAGTATTTTCAAGCCACGGCATTTCCGGCCTTGGCAGCAGGGTGCGATTGCGCTGCCTCCTTGGTCGAAATGCTGGATTGATGACGATGCTCAGTCACGGTGATCAAGCGGTCATGGGCTGCATCCCACAGGATATAGCCGCAGCAGGTGGGGATATCGCGGATGCGCAGCACCTTGACTTTGTCGAGCAAATGCGCGTTCGCACGATGACATTCGGCGAGGCGGTAGTTGGGGATGCGCTCGTTGAGGTGGTGCACGTTGTGGTAGCCAATGTCAGCGGTGAACCAGTTGAGAATGCCCGGCAGCTTGAAGTAGCTCGACCCTTCCAGGGCACCGACGAGGTAGCTCCAGCCTTCGTCACGGTGCGCGTAGGATTCGGCGAAGTTGTGCTGGATATAGAACACGCATATGAAGATTGCCGCCGCGACCATCATCACCGACGAATAAAGAGCCCAGAAGAAAGCATGGCCCATGAGTTCTCCGCACACGATCCAACTGCCAACCACACACATGTTGTTGAAGAGCAGATCCCAGAACTCGCCGGTGGTGTACCAAAACTTCGACTTATAGGCAATCATCCTGCGCCACTCGCGACGCCAGAGGCAGCCGAGCACATGCGGCACATAGGCCAGCACACCACACAGGAGCTGCACCCGCGGCTTGACCACCAGATAGAAGAAGCCGCCCGGAAACAGCATCAGCGGATGGCGCAGCGTGGTGTAGAGTCCCTGACGGAAGCGGCTGAGCGCGTCGAACTGGGCAACGCTCAATACTGCCGCCGGGCCGCGGTAACGATCCCAGTTCCCATTGTTCTTGTGGTGGTAGGCATGGCCGCGCGACCAGGGATATTGCGGCAGGCCATTGACGATGCCGAGCAGGAAGCCGACGGCACGATTGACACGCGGGCGGCGAAACAGGGAGTAGTGTCCGCAGTCGTGCATGAGCGCGAATGAGCGCGATAGGAACATCACCATCAGCCCGGCGATCGGCACCAGCAGCCAGGGCACGGTGTCATGCACATGGTATGCCGCCATCCACAGGGCCGCGTAGGGCAGCACCACGCTGAGGATTTGCGCAGTGGCCACGAGGTCACTGCTTACCGTAAAGGGCTTGAGGATGAAATCCGAATGCCGCACCGTTGAAACCGTCATAGTCACGTTTCAATCTTCAGGTGTTTTCCGGCCTCTCCACCGTAGCTTTGTTACCGCTGGATGTAAAGGGCGTACCCCTCGCGCTCAAAAACCATTCTCGACGCAATCGTCAGCAGTGCAACGGCATATATACTGTCCGCGTTAAAGTATTGCGCCACACTACGCCACCGTTGAACCGCATGGACCGTTTATCGACTTAAGCGCCACAGTTGTCGGTACTCATATCCGAAATCGCAGACCTCAGGGCAGGTCAACCGCCGCATGCATCCTGGTCCAGCTCGGCCCGGGACCCTGCCGTCACCCCATGACCTCCCGGCAGCTGTCGGCCAGGATGGCGATCATGCGCTCGAGGTCGGCGCTGGCGGTGTTCAGGGGCGGCAGCAGGTAGAGGGTATCGCCGAGCGGGCGCAGCAGCGCGCCGCGCGCGACCGCACGCCGGAAGACCTGCCAACCGCTGCGCGCTGCCGCCGGCAGCGGACCGCCCGCGGCGGTGCGCAGGTCCACCGCCGCCATCATGCCCAGACCGCGCACCCCGCTGAAGTAGGGCCGGCTGCGCGCGAGCTCTGAGAGTCCCTGGCGCAGCCGCGGCCCATGCGCGGCGACCTGCCCGAGCACATCTTCGTCGGCGTAGGCATCGAGCGCGGCCGCCGCCACCGCCACCGCCAGGGCGTTGCCGCCCTGGGTGCTGGAATGGAGGAAGGCACGCCCATCGCCCGCTGCGCCGGCGAAGGCCTGGCTGAGTGCGGTGGTGGTGAGTACCGCCGCCTGGGGCAGGAAGCCTCCGGTCAGGCCCTTGGAGACCACCGCGAGATCGGGCATGGCGAGTGGGCCGGCAAGGTGCGACGCGAGCATGGTACCGCAGCGGCCCCAGCCGCTGAGGATCTCATCGGCGATGAGCAGCACCTGATGGGCGTCGGCCCAGTGGCGCAGGCGCACCAGCAGGTCGGGCGCGTAGAGGCGCATGCCGCCGGCGCCCTGCAGCACCGGCTCGTAGATGATCGCCGCCAAGGTGGCAGCGAGGGGCGCGAGCTGACGCTCGAGCGCCGGCCAGGCGTCGGCGGCATCGAGCCAGCGCGGATCCTCGGGTCCGCTGCGCAGGGGCAGCGGGCCGAGCTGGGCGCAGGGGAAGAGCAGGGGCGCGAAGGTGTCCTTGTAGAGGCCGCAGTCGCCCACGCTCAGGGCGCCCATGGTCTCGCCGTGGTAGCCGCCGGCGAGGGCGGCGAAGCGGGTGCGCCCCGGACGTCCGCTCTGCGCCTGCGCCTGCAGCGCCATCTTGAGCGCCACCTCGACCCCCACCGAACCGCTGTCGGCGAAGAAGACCTTGGTGAAATGGCCGGGCCCTGCTGGCCCGGTTGGAACCTCGCTCGCCCCCGTCGCCCACGCCGCGGGCCGCTGGCCATTGGCAGCCGCACACAACCGCTCGCACAGCCGCACCAGCCCCTTCGAGGTGGTGTTGGCGATGATGACGTGCTCGAAGCGCTCGGCCTGCGCGAGCAGCGCCGCGCGCAGGCGCGGATGGCCGTGGCCCAGGCTCTTGCACCACCACGACGAGATCGCATCGAGCAGCTCCCGCCCATCACTGAGGGTGAGCCGGCAGCCGGAGGCCGACACCACCTCGAGCGGCGGGAAGACCGCGAAGTCGCTGCTCTGCACGCAGGGGTGCCAGTGCACCTGCAGGTCGCGCGCGATCAGGTCGGGGTCGCTGGACACGCCGGCAGCGTAGCGCTCGCCGGGGGTGCGCCAATGCGCACGCCCAGCCGCCGCGCGCGCCAGGCCAGGTGCCAGGCCAGGCCAGGCGCCAGGAGAGCGCGGGAGTCAGGAGCGGAAGTTGACCGCGTGGCCCTGGTTGGAGGCCGGCACCGAGGTCAGGTTGGCATGCTCCTCGGGCACCTGCTGCCAGGCGTCGTGCAGGGTGGCGATCACCGGCAGGATGCCGTCGATGAGCGCGGGATCCTTGCGCAGATTGGCCTCGATCACCTGGCGGATGAGGAAGAGGTAGAGCTCGCGCAGCTGGCCCGTGGTCCTCGATCATCTTCCCGAGGTAGTTCACCGAGATGAAGATGCGGCAGATGCCGAAGCTGACGAGGTGCCGGATGATGATCTCGAGGATCGGACGGTCACCGATCGGCAGCATCGGCTTGGGATGGCGGTGGTCAGCTCGCCGTGGCGCTCGCCCGTGCCGCCGGCCATCACCATCGCCCAGCTCTCGGTGTTCTTGCTCACCGCCGCCAGCGAGGTCTTGCGGGTGTGGACGTCGATCAGGCGTCCGCTCGCATCGACCACCGGCAGGCAGTTGATGCTCATGGCCACCATGCGGCTGAGCGCCTCCTGGCGGGGAAGGTCCTGGGTCAGGCTGATGAACTTCGGGTTGAAGGCGCGGCTGATCGGCTCACTGACGGTGCCGCCGCGGATGAGGTGGCGGCGGATGTCGCCGTCGGTCACCACCGCCACCAGGGTGCGGGCGGCGTCGCACACCATCGCCATCGCCATGCCGTTGTGGTCGATTGTCTTGAGCACCTCGAGCACGCTCATTTCGGGGGCGACGATGAGGTCCTGGAGGTCGATGGTTCCGCCGCCGCCGCTCATGCGCCAGCTCCTGGAGGTTGCGCGCGCCCGCTCCCCCGGGTGAGGAGGAACTCGGCGATGGCGAAATCATAGAGGTCGTCGATGTCGACGGAACGCTGCTTCGGCATCACCATGGGGTAGGTGCGGTCAGTGTAATAGCCGGCGCGCCGTTCGAGCAGGATGCGACTGAAGACGTAGATCGCGCCGTTGGGCAGGAAGGTCTGGGGGTAGTCCTGGCGGTTGCGGTTGTTCGCCGCCCCGCCCGGCAGGGCGTCGCGCAGCACGCCCTGATCGTCCACCACCTTGGCCCAGTGCAGGGGATGGGCGCTGGGGGTGACGCTGATGACCGCCTCCGCCGAGCGCAGGCGGAACTGGCCGACCGCCTGGTCGATGTCCGGCGCCATGCGCAACGGGCTGGTCGGCAGCAGCACCGCCAGCTCCTCGATCGGCGGCGAGCCCTGCCGCTCGAGCTCGCTACAGGCGTGCAGGTAGGTGTCGATCGCCGGGCTGGCGTCGCCCGCCAGCTCGGCTGGGCGCAGGAAGGGGACCTCGGCGCCATGCGCGCGGGCGACGGCGGCGATCTCCTCGTCGTCGGTGCTCACCACCACCCGCGTGATGCTCACCGCCACCTGCGCCGCGTGGATGGTGTGGGCGATCAGCGGGCACCCGGCGAGCGGACGGATGTTCTTGCCCGGCAGTCCTTTGGAGCCGCCGCGGGCGGGGATCAAGGCGAGCATGGCAGCTCCCAGGGACGCTGTGCAAGGACAGCAGGGTCAGCAGGCTCAGAGGTGATGATCTTATTACCGTTGAAGATGAAGTAGCCGACCCGCCCGATGGTGCCGACCTGGCGCCCGGCGCAGCCGGGGTGGGCGTCATCGTCGGCGTAGCGCGCGCCGAGCGCCTCGGCGGCATCCTCGATCAGAGGCACCTGGTGGTGCGCGCAGGCAGCGAGCACCGGCCCGAGGTCGGCGGGCTGGCCGAGCACGTGCACCGCGATCACCGCCTTGGGCGGACGCCCGTGGGTGACCTCCTGCCCGAGCGCCTGCGCGAGCTCGGCGGGGTCGAGGTTCCACGAGAACTCTTCACCGTCGATGAAGCCGGGCTCGGCCTGCTGGTAGCGCACCGGGTTGGCGCTGGCGATGAAGGTGAAGTCCGAACGAAGCACACGGTCGCCGGGGCCGACCTCGAGCGCGCGCAGGGCGAGGTGGATGGCGGCGGTGCCGCTCGCGCAGGACACCGCGTAGGGCGCGCCGACCGCGGCGGCGAAGGCGCGCTCGAAGCGCTCGACGAACGGCCCGACCGAGCTGACGAAGCCGCTCTCCAGGGCCTCGGCCAGGTCGCGCCGCTCGTTGCCGGGGAAGTGCGGTACGCACAGCGGGATCTGCGGGATGGTGGTCGCGCTGTCCGCCATCACATCTTCCCGTCCAGGCTGGTGCCGGTCTCCTTGTGCGCGAGCTCGGGTACCACCCGGGTGAGCAGGTCGACGAGGTCGCCCTTGGCCATCGGCACCGTCCCGCCCGCGGCCAGAGCGATGCCCCGCAGCACGGTGGTCAGCGCTTCGAGTGCGACCTCAGGGCCTGCGACCGCGCGCGCCGCCGCCAGGCCGACGTCGCGCACCTGCTCGCCTGCCGCGACGAACTCCTCGATCTCCTTCTCGCCACTGGTGTCGGAGGTGGTGACCAGCACCGGATAGCGTCCGCGCGCGCGCTCGCTGGCGACGCTAACGCGCGCCTTGTCAGCGTCCTCGAACCAGGCCGGGGCGAGGGCGAAGGCCTTGAGGGTGGCGACCGCGATGTCGGTGAAGGACACCAGGTCGTCGACCGGGTCGAGCAGCGGCACCATCACGTGGCGGTGCGGGCAGCAGCAGCTGGCGAGCAGGCACAGCTGCCCGGCCTCGCGCGGGCTGAGCAGATAGCGCCGCACATCGCCCGGGGCGGCGAGCGGCTGGTGCTTCTCCAGACGCTGGAGGAAGCCCCACGGCAGGCTGCCGTCGCTGAAGGCGACGTTGGCGAAGCGCGCGGCGCTGACCTGGGGCAGCGCCGGCGCGGCTCCGCCGTCAAGTAGCGAGGCCGGGGCGCCGGTGTGGGCATGCGCCCACAGCAGGAGCTCCATCACCCGCTTGGAGGCGCCCATCAGGCTGACCGGATTGGCGGCTTTGTCAGTGGAGACGAAGAACACCCCGTCATGCCCGTGCCCCTGCCGGCGCAGGGTCGCGAGGAAGCGGTCGGCCTTGAGCAGGTTGACCTCGAGCAGGCGCAGCAGTGAGAAGGTGTCGCGCTCGGAGCGCACGTGCTTGAGCGCGGCGAAGGAGAGCACCAGGGAGAAGGGCTGCTGGGTCGCGAGCCAGCTGGCGGCGAGCGGGCTGCCGTAGTCCAAGGGCTCGATCAGCACCTCGGTCGAGACCGCTTGGTCAAGCGAGCGGATCGAGCGCATCAGCTCGACCAGGTTGTTCTCGCTCGGATCGAGCACCGCCAGGGCGGCGGGCTGGAAGCGCAGCAGCTCCATGATGGTGGCGGCGCCGATCGAACCGGCGCCGCCGGTGATCAGGATGCGCCGTCCGCCTACTATGCGCGCGAGCTGCGCATGGCGGGCAGCCAGGTCGGGCGCGAACAGGCTGGTGGAGCGCCCGGTGACCTCCTGGGCGATGGCTTCGATGCGCGGGGTCAGGCAGAGGCTCACGGGCGATCCTGCGGATGGGGACAGGTCGTGGACAGGACGGGGAGTGGACAGGACGGGGAGTGGACAGGACGGGGAGTGGACAGGACGGGGAGTGGACAGGACGGGGAGTGGACAGGACGGGGAGTAGAGT
>JAYVMM010000163.1:0-4151 GCA_043758975.1 Planctomycetota bacterium
GACCTGCTCTTTCGCACCAACGCCAACGGCACCATCGACCGGCACCCCTTCCGCATCACCACCTCCGGCGACGAGCTCGGACGCACCACCCAGTGGCAGGCCACGGGCATGCCGGTGGCGCTGCTCGCCAGCCAGATCGGCGGCCCCTTCGCGCTGCTGCAGGACGGCACCGTCGATGTGGAGGTCCACGACCATTGGCGCAATGCCGATGACGGGCACGTGATCGTGATGGACTGGAATCTGACCTTCGACCATCTCACCTCCGCACTGCCTGAGCAGTGGCCGCCGCAGCTCACCGAGCTCGGGCGGGCCGCGGTCGCCTGGCTCAACGGCGCCGGGCAGCACGTCCCGCTATCCTTCACCGCCGAGATCTCGGAGGAGCGCTTCAGCTGGTCGAGCAGCGCGCAGGCCGCCGGCCTGTGGCAGGTGGTCGCCAACGCCGCCACGCTCACCCTCGCGAAGAAGGTAGGCATCGATCCTGCGTATCTCAAAGCGCTGGAACGGATGGTGGCGGAGCAGGCGCGGGCGGCGCTGGAGCGCTGGCGCACCCGACGCAGAAATTGAAGCGGAGCGCGCACCGCGTCCGCGCGCGCGCGCGCGCATAGGCGCACCCGCGCGGACGCCGTCGTCCGCGCGGGTCTCGCGCACCGGGCTCAATGTTCGTGCTTACCCCCATTCTCGCCCTTCTCGCCCTTCTCGCCCTTCTCGTCCTTCTCGTCGCCTTCGGCCTCGACCTTGATCAATTGCGCTTCCGCTGAGACGGTGACCTCCATCTCCTTGCCGTCGGCGCCCTTGAATTCGGCAGTGAAGACCGTTTTCCCGTGCTTGAGCTCCTTCTCGAATTCGCTCAGCGCGTTGCCCTTGGCAGCCTGCTCGAGCACGGCGAGCACCGCCGGCGGGACCTGATCCTTGGTCAGCTTCTCCTCGTCGGCGCCCCAGGCGGTGGGGCCGGCGGCCAGGGCGAGCAGGGCGCCGATGGTCAGGGTGGTGGGGATGAACAGCGAGGACGATGAATAACCCATGGTAGGGCTCCTTACGGGGTTGTTGGTAGCTAGGCGGAAGATCCGAGCACCACTCTAGCGCCGCCACATGAGAGCACCGTGAGGGCGCGGCGCCGCCCGCTCAGCGCGCGGCGCGCCAGGGCGACTGCTCGAGCCAGCTGCGCAGCGCGGTGATGGTCCAGGACGCCGGCTTGTCGCCATGGCAGGCGTTGCAGGCGTTAGGCACCTGCGCGCTTTCGCTGGTGGCCGGACTGACGAAGCGGAAGGTGTGGCTGCGCACCTTGACATCGCCGATGGTCTCGGCGATCAGCGGCATGTGGCAGGCGACGCAGTCGCTGCCGGGGCTGCCTGCGGCATGGTGGGTGTGCGCATTGAGCGTGGGCGCGCGCGGGCCGTTGGCCGAGCCCGGCTGGTGGCAGTCGAGGCACAGCGCAGCCGCCGGCTTGCGCAGCATGCCGGGCTGGTCCGAGCCATGAGGATCGTGGCAGCTGGTGCAGGTCACCCCGTGGGTGTACATCGCGCTGGTGACGAAGTCGTTGCCCTGCATGCGGTGCTTGTTCGCGGTGCCGTCGGCGAAGTGGGTGAGGGTGGTCTCGCCCGGGGTATGCGGCTCGAGGGCCCAGAAATCGCTCAGGCGCTTGCCCATGTGGAAACCCACCGGCCAGTCGTAGTACTTGCCCGCGATCGGGTTGCCCGGCGGGCGGCCCTGGGAATGGCATTGGATGCAGCTGTCGTTGGCGCTGACGAAATCCAGGCGCGCCGGATTGATGATGGTCGCCGCCACCGGCTGCGCGAGGTGCGCGCTGCCGGCGCCGTGGCACTTCTCGCAGCCGACGTTCCATTCGGTCGGGGTCTTGCTGACGATGTCGAAGTTCACCGAGTGGCAGCCGTCGCACAGCGTGCTGGTCGGTCGTTTGGTATTGTCCGGCGGATAATAGGGCGTCCACCAGTTGTCCTTGACGAAGTACTTCCGCCACTGCTGGTGGGTGACGTCCCACTGCGCCGGCAGCGGATAGTAGTCGTCGCCCACGCGCGTCAGGTAGCGCTGCTTCCAGCGGCTACCGTAGACCAGGGCGATGTCGTCCTTGGTGAAGGTCACCAGCGCATCGTGGCGGGCGAGGTCGGGGATGATGGCCTCGGGATGCTGGCGCGGATCGCGCACGACGTTCGCCATCAGGGTCGCCTGCCAGCGCGTATAGAGCGCCTGGTGACAGCTGCGGCAGGAGGCGGAGCCGACGTAGTGCGCAGCCACCGGGGCAGCAGCCGCCGCCGGGGCGGGGAGGGCGAGGGAGCTTACGGGCAGCCGGCGCAGGTAGGCGACCAGCTGCCAGAGCGAGCGCTCGGGCAGCAGCCATCCCGGCATGCCGGTATTGCGGATGCCGTTGGCGATGAGGTAGGCGAGCGCGCCGTCGCTGCGCGCGGCGGTGCCTGGGCTGTGCAGGTCGCGCGGGCGCGGATAGAGGCCGTCGGCGGTGGCGGTGCGCCCGCTGCCGTCGGCGGCATGGCAGACCGCGCAATCGCGTTGGTAGAGCTGCCGACCGGCCTCGACATCCGCGCTCAGCGAGGCGGGGTCGAGCGGCGAGGCGGCCGCGGTCGCGGTCGCGGGGATGCTCAGGTCGAGCAGCCGGCGCGCGATGGCGGCCTCCAGCGCCGGTGGCTCCTGGCGCGCGCGCATGCCGCCATGCACCAGCCCGCGGTAAGCCCAAGCGAGCCCGGCCAGCGCGAGGAGCACCGCCAGCATGACCATGGTGAGCGCGACGCGGACCCGGGTGCCAGCGAAGACCGCGATGATGCGCGCAGGAGTCGGGGCGTCAGACATGGTCGTCGATACCGTAGAGGTGGCCCACCACCGATGCAATGCTTCGCCGACGGCGTAGGCAGCGCCCGCGCTCAGCCCGCGCGGACGTCGATCAGCGCCTGATGCGCGTAGTGCTCACGGCCCTGCCCGGCGACCAGGGTGAAGCCGGCGGCGGTGCGCTGGTAGATGCCGCCGTGCACCGCCGAGCCCGCGTCCTCGTTCGAGCCCACGATCAGCACGCCACCTTCGGATAAGCCCTGGAAGAGGTGGCGCGCGACCTGGGCGAGCTGGACGCTGCTGAAGTAGAGCGGGTTGAGCGCATTCATCACCCGCACGATGTCCATCAGTCGGCCGAGCGGCGACGGCTCGAGCAGATCGTGGGCGCGCAGGGTGAAACGCTGGTCGCCCGCGGCGAGGGCGGTGGCGCGCGGTGAGAAGGTGGTCATCTCGCGCCCGGGGATGGTGCCCGCGCGGTAGGAGGCGAGCAGGCGCGGCAGCACCACCCGGGTGGCGTAGCGCGAGAACAGGTAGTTGATGGGATAGGTGAGGTAGCGCTCGGGCTGGATGAGGTTGAAGACGAAAGGCGGGTAGACCAGCTCCAGCGGCAGGTCGCGGCAGTCAAGCACCGCCGAGACTGCGCCCTTGGAGATGATGCGCAGGGTGGGCTGGTAGTCGGAGGCGGCATAGGAGAGCTGCGGGTTGAAAGCCGCGAGGCGGGCGAAGAAGTCGCAGGCCGTCCGCCCGTCGCTGACCGCGGCGTCGTGCACCGCCAGCGGCCGGGTGCGATCGCACAGGCGCGCGATGTGCTCCAGGCAGAAGGCGTCGAACTCCTCGAAGCGGCGCTGGTAGGTGCGCTTGAAGGCGCCGCGCCCGTCGGCGAACAAGTAGAGGATGTGTTCGGCCCAGGCGTCGGCATCAGGATGGCCACGCAGCTGGTCGAGGAGGGCGATCGATACCCGCCGGTAGCCGCCGATGACGGTGTAGCGCTTCCTGAGGTCGGTCAGGTCCTCGATGCGGTAGAGCCCGGTCTTGATCACCGCGGTGCCACTCCCGCTGCGGTGCGCAGCATGGCGGTGCCCCGGTCTGGTGCGCTGTGCTGAGGCGGCGGCGGCGGTGTCATCACGCCAGGCGATGGTCGCTGCATTCGCAGACAGTCAAAGGGCGGACCCTGGTGCATGGCCCCCGCCACCCTGGCATCCTGGCATCCTGGCGGTGGCAGGGCGACTTAAAAAGAACCGCCCGATCGTGTGATCAGGCGGTTCGAGAAAAATCCAGGCAACGACCTACTTTCCCCTTACGAGTATCATCGGCCCTGGCAGGCTTAACGGCCGTGTTCGGAATGGGAACGGGTG
>JAYVMM010000164.1:0-6342 GCA_043758975.1 Planctomycetota bacterium
CGGGAAAACACCGGCGTATCGCTTGATTTCCTTTTCCGTCCCAGGACCCTGACAGGTGCAAGCAGACGTCAGAGGATGAGCTCAGGAGCACCCTGTCCGACCCGCGGAAGCATCAGCCACCGCTTTCAACCAGGGAACTGCCATGCAACCACCCCGCAAGCCCGCCGCGCGCCAAGAACCACCTCCGCCGCCGCTCGCCGCCCCAGGCGCCGCCGAGGCGGGAACCCCGGTCAACCCCTACAGCCGCGCGGTCGACCCCCGGCTGCAGTATCCCCAGCACTACCAGTTCCTCTATCGCGACTTCTCCGCCATCGGCGTCGGGCCGCAGGTGTGGAAGGTCATCGCTGCCGACCCCATCCACCACGAGGACGGCGGTCTGGATGTCGAGTTCACCTTGCTCAAGGCCGGCAGCAACCTGGTGCGCCGGCGCCGGGTGGTGGTACGCCATGGGCGTCTGCTGCGGATCACCGAATGCTGACCCATGTCATGTGCCCAGGCGCGTCGGTGTACGGCGAGCCTCAGTACTCCTAGCCGAAGGAGCCATCATGCCATTGCCACCACGCTCCAACCAGCCGCGTACGCGCCCCGGCCTCACCCCGTCGACGCCGCCGACAAACGGCGCAGCGTCGCACGGCGAGGCGGTCAACCCGCTCAGCCGGGCGGTGCATCCGCGCGACCAGTACCCGCTGCACTTCGACCTCCTGATGCGCGAGATCTTCTCCTGCGGCATTCAGCCGGAGGAATGGCAGGTCATCGCCGCCGAGGAGGTGCGCCTCGACGAGGAGGCCATGGATGTCGAGTTCACCCTGCTGCAGGTGAGCTCCAACCAGGTGCGCCGCCGCCGGGTCGAGGTCCGCCAGGGCTATCTGCTGCGCATCGTCGACTGCTGAAACTCTGGTGTGCCGTCCACCGCCGCACTGCCGGCGGCCGTGCCGGACGCGGCATTGAGCCGCGCGCCGTCGCGGATAGGACCGGCGCCATGCCCGTGCTGCCCCCCCGCTGCGCGCGCAAAGAGCGCGCCGGCGTCCCCACCCTGCGCGCGCTCTTCGCCGCCGCCACCGTGGCCACCGCGCTCGCCAGCGCCGGCGAGCCGCTCACCATCGGCTACTATCCCGCCTGGTCGGTCTACGACCGCCACTACCTGATCCAGCAGGTCGAGCGCAGTGGCGCCGCCGAGCGTCTCGATGTGCTGGCCTACGCCTTCGCCGCCATCGGCGCCGACGATGGTCTGACTTTCGCCGATCCCCCCGCCGAGCTCGAACGGCCCTACACCGCCGCCGACAGCGTCGACGGCGTCGCCGACCCGCCGGATCAAGGCAGGCTGCGCGGCACCTTCAACCAGCTGCGCAAGCTTAAGCGCATGCACCCCGCGCTTCGGGTGGTGCTGTCGATCGGCGGCTGGAACGGCTCCGCGCGCTTCTCCGACCTCGCGCTCGACCCGGCGCGTCGCCGCGCCTTCGCCGCCGCCTGCGTCGAGCGGGCGATCGCGGGGGATTTCGCCCCCGGCCTGCGCCAGCCCGGCATCTTCGATGGGTTGGACATCGACTGGGAATATCCCGCCACCGCCGGAGCCAGCGCGCACGCGCGCAGCGAGGATGCGCAGACCTTCACGGCCCTGCTCGGCGAGCTGCGCGCCGCGCTCGACCGGCGCGGCGCCGCCGATGGGCGGCGCTATCTGCTCACCGCCGCCCTGCCGGCGGCCCCGGTGGTCTACCGCAAGCTCGAGCTTGCCGCCATCCACCCCGTCCTCGACCTGCTCATGCTGATGGCCTACGACTTCCACGGCAGCTGGGAGGACCACACCGGGCCGTTGGCGGCGTTGCAGCCCGCCGCCGGCGATCCGCTCCACGACCAGCAGCCGTGCGGCGCGCGCGCTCTCGATGACTACCGCGCCGCCGGCGTGCCCGCCGCCAAGCTCGTGCTCGGGGTGCCCTTCTACGGCCACGGCTGGCAGCTCGTCGCGCCCGGGCCGCGCGGCGACGGCATGTACCAGGCGGCGGGCGGCGCCGCCGCGCTCGCTGGCGGACACGGCGTCGCCGACTACCGCGTCCTCGCCCGGCTCGCTGGCGGCGAACGCCACCACGACCTGGCAAACGTCAGCGCCTGGTCCTATGACTCCGTCACGCGCGTGCTGTGGAGCTTCGACGACGCCGATACCGTGCGCGCCAAGCGCGCCTACGCCCGCGCCGCCGGTCTCGGCGGAGTGATGTGCTGGGACCTCGGCGGGGACGACGAGGCTGGGACCCTGATCCGCGCCCTCGCGCCGGCATTGCCTTCGCCGTCAGCGCCGTCAGCGCCGGCGCGCTGAAGCGCGCCCCGCCTCTACTCCGAGCCGGCGATGACCCCGAGCTGGCCCATGCGCCCGGCCTGATAGTCGCGGATGGCCTCGTCGATGCCCTGCTGGCTGGTCATCACGAACGGCCCATAGCCGACCACCGGTTCGCCGAGCGGCTCGCCGCCGAGGAAGAGCAGGGTTGCGTCGCTCTCGGCGCGCAGGGTGAAGCGCGAGCCGGCGCGCTCGAGCAGCGCCAGCTGGGGGCCGTCGAGCCGCTCGCCGCTACCCAGGCTCACCGCGCCGCTGAGCGCAGCGAGCAGGGCGGTATGCCCGTCCGGGACCTCGAATTCAGCCTCCCGGCCCTGCTGCAGGCGGATGTCCCACACATTGATCGGGGTGGCGGTCGCCGCCGGGCCGTGGCTTCCGGCGAACTCCCCGGCGATGACACGCAGGGTGCCCGCCTGCCCAAGCAGCTCGACGGTCGGGATCTGCGCCGCGCGGATGCCCTGGTAGCGCGGCGGGTCGAGCTTGCGGCGCTCGGGCAGGTTGACCCAGAGCTGGGCCATCTCGAAGCGTCCGCCCGTGCGGGCGAAGTCCGGGCTGTGGAACTCCTCGTGCACCAGGCCGCCCGCCGCGCTCATCCACTGCACGTCGCCGGGACGGATGCGCCCGCCGCCGCCGGAGGAGTCGCGGTGGTCGACCTCACCGTCATAGACGATGGTCACGGTCTCGAAGCCACGGTGCGGGTGCTCGCCCACGCCGCGACGCTCGTCGGTGGGAGCGAAGATGTGCGGGCCGGCGTAGTCGAAGAGCAGGAAAGGAGAGAGCTCGGCGGTGCGCTCATGGTAGGAGAACAGGCTACGCACCGGGAAGCCGTCGCCGACCCAGTGACGAGAGGGCGGCGGGAGGATGGTGATGAGCTTTTTCATGACCTTGGTCCTGGGCGTGGGTGCCGGGGCGGGCCGGAACGACATGGTCCGCCGCCCTCCCGGGAAGGAAGCAATCGCCTAGCCATCGCCTGCCACCTCGCCCAGCCCGTCGCCGCCCGGACCGCGCCCGCCATGGGCCGCCCGGCGACCGCCCGGCGATCACTTCGCGGCGGTGAACTTGAGCAGCAGCACGCCATGCGCCGGCACGCTGACGGTGATCGCGCCCTCGGCATCGGGCAGGTCCTGCTGGCGCCAGAGATCGCGCACGTGGTTCTTCCCCGGCAGGCCGATCTTGCTGAGCTTGTTGAAGTGCTGGGTC
This sequence comes from Planctomycetota bacterium, assembly GCA_043758975.1. Classification (GTDB taxonomy): domain Bacteria; phylum Planctomycetota; class UBA11346; order UBA11346; family UBA11346; genus BOG-1363. The sequence goes on from JAYVMM010000164.1 coordinate 3,524, forward strand.
TCGGCTGCCGCGCCGCGGTTGAAGAAGCCGAGCGCGGTGCCGCCATCCTCGAGCTCCTTGCGGAAGACATCGATGCCGCCAATGGTGGCGCAGCGCTGCGCCTGCCGCCCGAGGGCGTCCTGGTCGATGGCAAGCACCTCGTCGTTGCTGAGCAGATTGAGGGTGAAGGGGTCGAGGCGGTCGAGGTCGCAACCGATCAGCAGCGGCGCCGAGAGCAGGCACCACAGGCTGATGTGGCTGTACTGCTCATCGCCGCTGAGGTGGGTGCGGTGCAGCTGCGGACCCCAGCCGACCCAGCCCAGCACCAGCATGTCGGGATCGTTCCAGTGCCCCGGCGCGGCGAAGCTCGCCCAGGCATCCTGGGCGAAGCCGATCTCCGACACCCCGTAGCGCCAGTCGTGGTCGGACTTCTCCCATTGGTCCCAAATGTCGCCGGTGGTGCGCCAGGAGTTGGCGAGCCGGGCCCACTCGGCGGCCTGGCCGATGGGGGCGGAGTTGGACAGGCTGTAGACCAGGTCGCGTCCGCTTGCGCGCAGCGCCAGGCTCATCTCCTCGACGTGCGGCACGTCATTGGGGTTCCAGTCGTACTTGAGGTAGTCGAAGCCCCACGCCGCCCACTGGCGGGCGTCGCCGGCAGCGAAGGAGTGCGCCCCGTGCTTCCAGAACTTGGCGTTGCCCATCTCCTTGTTCCAGGCGCCCTGGGGGTCGTCGCTGCTGCCGCCGACGAAGCCGGCATAGGAGGTCACCCAGGGGGTCGAATAGATGCCGGCCTTCAGGCCCATGGCGTGCAGCTGGTCGCACAGCCCCTTCATGTCGGGGAACTTGGCATTGCCCTGGATGGCATGCAACTCGCCGCCGCGCGCGCCCTGCCAGGTGTCGTCGATGTTGACGTAGGACCAGCCGTGGGCGGCGAGGCCGGAGCTGACGATGCTGCGCGCCGAGCGCAGCACCTTGTCCTGGTCGACCGCCTCCGCCCAGCAGTTCCAGCTGTTCCAGCCCAGCGCCGGGGTCAGCGCGATGCGCTCGCCGACGACGATGCGGAAGGGGCGGCTGGCGCTGCCGGCGGCATTCTTGACGGTCAGGGTGAGGCGGTGCTCGCCGGCAGCAGTGATGGTGCCGGTGATGCGGCCGCTGGCGGCGTCGATGGTAACCCCGGGCGGCAGGCCCTCGGCGGCGAAGGCGAGCGGCTTGTCGCCGGTGGCCGGCATGGTGTAGAGGAGGGGCGAGCCCGGGCGCACGCCGAAGACGCTCGGCCCGTTGATGCGCGGCTGCGCCGCCGGGGCGGGGGTGAGGATGGCCGCCGGCGCGGGCTCCTCCTCTCCCGCGAGGGCGCAGCTGACGAGGAGTAGGCAGGCGGTGGCGAGGTGGAAGTGGCGCATGGCGCCGGGCAGGATAGCGGACTTCTCCTGGCCGCAATGGCGCGCGGTGGAGGTCGGTGCACCTGCCGACCTGGAGCGCAGGGTGGCGATATCCGCACGCCATTGACCATCCCGACATGGCGTCCGCGGCACGGCCATGAGGATGGGTCGAGCTGCACGCGCCCGCCTGGACCCGCCACCACCTGCCTGCACCCACGGACTCCGCACGCCATGCCCGTCATGCCCGCCAAGCCCCCAGCGCCCGGCGCCCTCCGCCTCGCCCTGCTGACGCTCCTGTTGCTCCGCGGGCTGCCGGCGGTGGACGAGGTCGCGTTCGACCTCAGCCCCACCGGCCATCATGATGTCGAACTCACACGCCTGGAGGGCGGTGGCTGGGAAGTGCATGCCACCGCCACCGACCCCTGGGTGGTGAGCGTGCTGCAGGCGCTCGACCTCGCCCGCTTCCCGGTACTCGCTTTCGACTACCTCAGCATCAGCGGCATCGATGATCTCCAGGTGTTCATCGAGCCGCCGTGGTCGGAGCAGCGCAGCATCCACTGCGGCGCGCTGCCACCGCGCCAGGGCTGGGGCGAATACGCTGCCGAGCTCGGCAGCGCCGCGGCGATCCACCAGCTGCGCCTCGACTTCGGCGACAAGGCGGGCGCGGTGCTGCAGCTGCGCCACCTCCGTCTGCGCGCGCGCACCCCATCCGAGCTGGATGCTGCCGCGCAGAAGGCGCGCAAGGCCGACGATGACCGCCAGCTCCAGGCGGCGCTGCACGACTACCTGGGACGCAGCTATGCCAGCCGCATCGAGCGCGTGACCGCCACGGCGGACACCATCGACATCAGCGCCACCCTGGCGGGCGCGGATGCGGCGGGGGCGGCGCTGGCGGAATGGCCGGCCTGGGTGCCCCTGACCACCCCGCTGCGCCTGACGGGCGCGAGCGTGCACGCGCTGACCCCGGCGGGCGACGGCACCGTGCGCCTCAGCGTGCCGCGCCTGGCCGACGGCTACGACCGCGTGCTCTCACGCTGGGTGCTGGTGCGCCCCGCCACCGAGGGCGCCGTGCTGCTCTCGCATGCGCGTTGGGCGGATGCGCTGCCGGCGGCCAATGCGCTGCCCGAGCGGACACCACGCACGCGCAAGGGGCTCGGCGGCTTCCACGCCGGCATCCTCGACAGCGACCTCGACGATCTCGGCATCTCCGCGGTGACGGTGAACATCGCGCTCTGCCAGCTGCTGCGCGCCGAGGCCGGGCCCCAGGCCGTGGAGCATGAGGCCGGCGGGCGCATTTGGCATCTCGACCGCGCCGCGCTCGAGCGCCTCGACGCCACCATGCTGGCGGCGGCGAAGCGCGACATCGTGGTGCTCGGCATCATCCTGATCGATGGCGCCAAGCACTGGGCCAGCCCCGAGCTCGGGCGCATCTTCCAGCACCCTGACTACCAGAAGGAAGGC
>JAYVMM010000165.1:0-1869 GCA_043758975.1 Planctomycetota bacterium
AAAGCGGCCAGGACGCTCATTCAAGCGTATTACGAAGGGAGTCGAGGGGGCATGGAAAAATAAGGTCGAAAGGAGGAAAAATTAAGTTCACAGCATTGGGAGGTCACCCCCCTCCCCATTGCCGGCGAAACATTTCCCTCCACTGCACATCTCTGGAACACCAAGGGGGTCATCGACTGCGCCGATGTCCTTATCGCCGCGGGCATCATCACTCAGGGTCCGGTCTATGTCGCGTCGCCGGCACGTGCCCTGGCGGACATGGTCTATGCGGTTATGGCGGCGCAGGAGGACCCGTCCTTCCTGGACACGGATCACACGCCGCTGTCACCGGCGAGCCGCCAGCAGCTGGTGGAGATGATCCGCATCCTCCGCGATCGTGAACCATCGGCGGTCCTGCTGCGCTGGATCGCTCAGCAGCCGGCGCTGTCACAGGCTCTGGCGCACCCGATTTGACCGGGAGGAGCACCAGCAGCTTCTTCGCTGGCCCGTCGCACCACAGCCCTGGTGACGACTGCGGCAGGCGCGGCAGGCGCGGCAGGCGTGCGGCAACCAGGGTTCTGCTGGTGCGCTGCCTGCAGGACCGACGGTGGGGATGTCGCGGATGACGGCGCTGGCATGCGATCATTGGCCCTGGCCAGGAGGAGAACATGACCCAGTCTCATCGCCCGTCTGACCCGCAGCGCCAGTCCAGTGCCGGTCTCCCCCCTCCCGCAGGAACCACAGCGGGACATCTCGCAGCGGGTATCCACTCCCGCCGCGCGCTCCATCGTCAGGTCCTGACCACGGTTGCCCGGGCACTGGCACCACTGCCGTCGGTGCTCAAGGGCGGCAGCGCCTTGAATATCGCGTATGGTCGCAATCGCCATACCGAGGATCTCGACTACAATGCGGAGCGTGCGCTCTCGCTCGATGCGAAGATCACCGCCGCGCTGACGGACATCGGCGGGACCGTCCACAGCATTCAGCTGACCAAGGACACCGCGACCGTGCGCCGTGCCATCGTCAGCTATTCTTGTGGTGACGCCGTCATCATGCGCTTCAAGGTCGAAACGTCATTGCGTGATCGCATCGACCCGGCGACCGTCGTGATGCGCCAGGGCGTACGCACCTATACCATCAGCACCCTGGCGAGCCAGAAGCTGCAGGCGATGAACGCCGAGGATGGACGGACGGTACCGCGCGATCTCGAGGATATCCGCTTCATCGCCGACGTGTTTGATGCTGATCTGGCTCAGGGTGTGCGCAGAGCCATTGCCGATTTGGTGCTTGATGGGGGTGAACGCCTGCTCGTCCGGTATCGCGCGGCCTATGCCTTCAGTGAGGGCTATACTGAGGAGGGCCTCACCCAGACACTGCTGGACCTCCTGGCCTATGCGGAACGAAGTGGCCACGGCTGAGGGTCCTGGGACAGACGACATCGTGCTCAGGCACCGGTTCAACCGGTTCACCGTACGCACACCGCGACCGGCGCCCGGCAGCTCGGCAGCTCGGCCATGCACCCGATCATCGCGCATATCCCTCGCTGTGGGAGATGGGTCGTAATCGTCAAACGAGCGTGCCTAGCGAGGTCCGGTCGGGACCGGTTCTAGATTGCCCTTCGCATTTCACTTCACCGCCCCCGCGTTACCGGGGGATTTTATCCGAATTTTGCGCCCGGGCCTACAACATAAAAATTATCGTACGTTTGCAGCAATCACGGCAAATTATTAAGGAAATCGCGCATAATACGCGCCGCGTTCGCCGCCGTGAAGGCCGGACCGCCCAGCTGGGCATGGACCTGGGCCACTTCGCGGCTACCTGTGGAATTGGCATCATGGTACAGCTTATGCCACTGATCACGTGCATCTTTCAGCCAACGCCTCCAGGCCG
>JAYVMM010000166.1:0-13000 GCA_043758975.1 Planctomycetota bacterium
TTCGGTCAAAGATGGGTGGGTCTATCCACTGGTAAAAATCTCAAATCGATTCCTGTGCTGAATATGATTTCGGCCATACGGGCGCCCCGATAGCTTACAAAATAACAGCGAAAAAGTCCGGTTATTCACGTCTAGATGATTTCGATCCGTCCAAATAAATATTCCGGAAAATGCCAATCCGGCCAATAAAAAAATAGCGCCGATAATTCGAACTGATATTGGTGTTCGTATTACAGTAATTCGAAATTCATTTCCACTCATAAGGCTATTTAAAAAATACTAGCCTTGAATTGCTCCAGGAAATAATTATTTCGCTTCACGGCTTGGGTACGGGCGCTCCCGGCTGAGCCGGCGTGCCCGCCGCCCCGCCCGCGCCCGCCTCGGGCTTGGGCTGGAAAAGGCGGATGGACTTGATCAGGACCGGTGTGGCCGGGCGGTCGCCGTCGCCGACCGGAACCGCGCCGATGGCGTCGAGCACCTCGAGCCCGCCGACCACCTGGCCGAAGACGGTGTGCTTGCCGGCGAGATGCGGGGTGTCGCCGAGGTTGATGAAGAACTGCGAGCCATTGGTATTGGGCCCGGAATTGGCCATCGCCAGGCTGCCGCGCAATGGCTTATGGGCGCCAGGCAGGGTCTCGTCGTAGCTGTAGCCGAGGTCGCTGTAGAACTGCTTGAGGGTGAGCCCGGCGAGGTCCTGCATCACCAGCTTGCCGACGCGCTGCCGCTCCTCAGGCGCCGTCTTGTCGGTGATGCCGCGCGCCTTCATCTTGGCCTGGATCTCGACCCGGATGAAGTCGTCCTTCATGTAGGCGCACAGCGGATTGAGACCGTTGCCCTCCATCGCCTTGGCGGCGTCGAGCCCGAGCAAGTGGGCGTTGATCTCGTCGGGGAACTGGTAGCCGGGGCCGCCGGCGCCGGTGCCCAGCGGATCGCCGCCCTGGATCATGAAGCCCTTGATCACCCGGTGGAAGACCAGGCCGTCGTAGAACGGGCGCTGCTCCATCATGCCGGTGCGCGGATCGGTGAAGGCCTTGCGGCCTTCGGCGAGGTCGAGGAAGTTGGCCACCGTCTTGGGCGCTTCCTCGGCGAAGAGCTCGACGCGGATGGCGCCCAAGCTGGTGTCGATGATCGCCTCGGGGTGCTGGGGCGCGTCGCCGGGGTGCTGGGGCGCGTCGCCGGCGCGCAGAGCCGCGCTCGCCAGTAGCACCACCATGACCCCGCGGCTCAGCGTTGCGATCCCACCCATGGTCCCATCCTCCTGGACTGCGGCAGAGTAGGACTTTGACGCGGCGGCGCCACCGGCGAGTGGCGACCGCCTCTGCCCGCCTCTGCCCGCCTCTGCCCGCCTAGGCGAGCGGGTGGGTGAGCCAGGACCACACCCCGCTCGCGGTCTTGCGCAGCTTCGACTCCTGCGCCGCGAGGCGCCTACGCCTGGCGTCGGCGGCGGTGCAGACCAGGCCGGAGACCAGGATGTCGGCGAGCTCGGCGCTGGGATCGCGGTTCTTCTGCCCGGTGCCGAGCACCACCGGCAGGTCGAGCACCTCCTTGAGGTACATCGCCAGGCCGCCGAGCGAGCTCGCGCGCCCGACGAGATGGACCTGGCCCTGCTGCCCGAGGTAGCCGTTCTCGCGCAGCTCCTGCGCACGCGCGCGGAAGAAGTTGCCAGTGAGCTCGGCGCAGATCGCCGCACCCGGGCCGACCAGGCGGTGGCGCTCGCGCACATCGCCCCAAATGAACTGCTGGCCGACCAGGTTGGCCTCCGTGCGCGACGGCATGCTGATGTCGAGGTCGCGCTTGAGGTCCTCGGCCTGGGCGATGCTGATGTCGAGCCGGGCGCTGAGCGCGGCGGTGAGGTCGTCGCCGCCGTAGGGGTGGGTCTCGATGTGCACCAGCTTTTCGCGCCGGCGCACCAGGAAAGTGGTGCAGCGCGCGCCGCAGTCGATGACCAGGGTGCTGCCCTTCTTGGCCAGGTTCGAGGACATGCCACGGTAGAGCGCCACCGGCTGAGCGATGATGCCCTCGAGCTCGATGCCGAGGCCCTCGACCAGGCTGGCGAGCTCCTCGCGATAGCCGCGCCGGGCGGTCACCAGCAGGGCCTGGCAGGTGAGGCGGCTGCCGCGCTCGCCGACCGGGTTCTCGACCTCGCGCTCGCCAGCGCGGCTGCGCACCGTCCACTGCACCGGGATGGCATCGATCAGCTCGTGGTCGGCGCCGGTGGCCTGGTCGCGCGCGCGCTTGAGCGCCCAGTGGTATTCCGGCTCGCCCAGCACCATCTCGTCGCCGGGATCAGCCCAGCCCACCGCCAGGCGCGAGGACAGGCTGCTGTCGGTGACCGAGAGGTAGACCGAGTAGGCCTCGACCCCGGCCGAGTCGCAGGCCAGGCGCACCGCGTCGCCGACCGCCTCGCGCTTGCCGGCGTCGCTCAGTTCGCGCCACAGGCAGTCGATGGTCTTGTGCGCCACCACCTTGTCGCCATGGGTGGGATGGAGCGCGGCGATGGTCGCCGAGACGTGCCAATGCGAGACCAGCACGATGACCACCAGGTTGGCGGGGTCGACCTTGACCTGCGCGCGCGCGCGCGGCGGCTCGGGCTGGGCGCCTACGCCGCCGATGCGCAGGGCCAGCCCGGCGATGCGCCCGAGCCAGCGCTCGGCGCCGAGATGGTCGGTGGCGGCCGGCGGCTGGCGCGCATTGTCGTCAGAGAGTTCATCGGACCAGGCGCTGTCATTCATGGCTGGGCATCCCGCGGAGAAGAGGCTGATTGCGGCTGTGGCTGTGGCTGTGGCTGCGCATCGCGCAGCTGGAGGAAGGGCTGGTGGAAGCGCACATTGATCGCCAGCACCCGGCTGAGATCGCCCTGGCTGCGGATTGCCCGCACCAGGTCGCGCACCTTATCGTCGTTCTTGACCCCGAAGCGCTCGTCGCCGGGCCGGCCCCAGATCAGGCGGCTGCCCTGGCGGGTGTAGAGCACGATGCCGCGCTGAGTGCCGCCGGCGTCGAGGGCGTCGTAGAGGTGGATGTCGGTGATCAGACCGGGCTCGACCAGCGGCTCGAGCTGCTTCCACAGCATCAGCGCGCTGCGCACGCCCGCCACCCCGCCCCACTCGATGGCGCGCAGAGTCGGTCGGCGCGCGGTCGGCCCGGGCAGCGAGCCGGGCAGCAGCCAGCCCTCGGCATCGACCCAGCCGCGCTCGCCGCTCGCCAGCACCACCGGCAGCACTGGCTGGCGCAGAGCGATGACCAGCTCGATGACCCGGCGCAGGCGTTCGCCCTTGGCGTCGACCGGCAAGTGCACCACGCTGACCTGGCGCACCTCGGCCACCACCGACTGGTGGCGCAGGTAGTCGCCCAGGCGGTCGAGCACCCACGGCGCGCCGCCACTGAGCTTGTCGGCGTTGGGGAAGCGGTTGACCCAGGCGTAGATCTCGCGCTCAGGCAGGCGCGGCCCAGGCAGGAAGGTGATCTTCAGCCCCGACACCGGCATCGGCTCGGGCGCCATGCTGCCGGCGTAGAAGCTCAGCACCACCACGGTGATCGCCACCGCGCAGGCGATGATGCCCCACAGGCCGAGGACCTGGGCACGCGAGCGCGTCCAGTCCAGCCCATTGAGCCCGGCGTGGACGCCGCGCGTCACGCCCCCCGGCCCCTCATCAAGGGCCGGCTCGGCGCTGTGCGGCGGCACCACCGCCTTGAGCGGGGCGCGCAGCGGACGGCGGCGCGGGCGGCGGCGCGCGGGGGCCTCCCATTCGCTGCCACCGCCGTCATCGCCTTCGGAGCCGGCGCCGCGCTCGCGCAGGTCATCGCGCTCGCGCTCGTCGTGCTCCTCGCCCTCGTCCGCCTCCGCCACCGCGGTGCCCGCGCGCGGCTGTTCGGCGGGTTGCGACACCGAGCGCCGGCGCGCGGGGGCGCGCGGGGGTGGACGTCCGGCGCGGCGCTTGCGCTCCGCGGCCTCGATCAGTTCGGTCGCGGCATCTTCGGCGAAGATCGCGGCATCGTGGGCTGGACTCATCGCATCCCTTCCATGCGCGCAGCTGCGCGCTGCACCAGTGCATCGCTGAAGACGTCGTAGGACATGCCCGCCGCCGCCGCCGCCTTGGGCGCCAGGCTCGCGTCGGTCATGCCGGGCAGGGTGTTGACCTCGAGCACCGCCAGGCCGCCGTCGGCGGTGCGCATGATGTCGGTGCGGCTGATGTCGCGGCAGCCGCAGGCGCGGTGGGCGGCCTCGCCCAGCCGCCCGAGCGATGCCGCCAGGGCGGCGTCGGCGACGGGCTCCTCGCGGGTATCGCTGCGGTGGTACTTGGCCTGGTAGTCGAACACCCCCTGCGCCGGCGCTATCAGCAGCGGCGGCAAGGCGCGCGCCCCCTCGCCGTCGCCGAGTACCGCCACGGTGTACTCGGGGCCGGGCAGGCGCTCCTCGAGCAGATAGGGCAGCGGGCCGTACTCGCGGATGATCTCCTCGATCGCGGGCAGGATGAACGAGGGGTTGGCGATCATGCGTAGGCCCACCGAGCTGCCATCGCAGGCCGGCTTGAGCACCAGCCCGGCATGGTGCGGGATCTTGAGGTCGCGCGGCGCGAAGGGTCGGCTGAGGTCGATGCGCACCCCCCACGGCACGCGGATGCCGGCCTGGGCCAGGCGGACCTTGGCCGCATCCTTGTCCATGCACAGGCGGCTGGCGGCGGCGTCCGAGCCGACATAGGCGCGTCCAGCGGCCTCGAGCACCGCCTGCAGCCGCCCGTCCTCGCCGTAGGTGCCATGCACCAGGTTGAACACCACGCTGCCCGCGCGCAGGCGCGCGGGATCGAGCTGGTCGGCGAGGTCGAGCTCGGCGACATCGTGGCCGACGCGCCGCAACGCCGCTGCCACCGCGGCGCCCGAGCGCCGGCTCACCGCCGCCTCGCGTCCAGGCCCACCCATCACCAGGTCGATCTTCAGCAGCCGGGTCATGCGTGCGCCTCCACCAGCTCGCGCGGATGGGCGTGCAGCTCCGCCGGGGAGTTCCAGGTCTCGACCTCGAGGTCGAGGCGCACCCCGCGCTCGCGCCAGGCGCGCAGGCGGATGCGGGTGATCAGCGCGAAGACGTCGGCGCCGCACGCGCTGCGCTCGGCGTTGACGATGAAATTGGCGTGCACCGGGCTGACGCTGGCGCCGCCGACACGCTCGTTCTTGAGCCCGAGCTCGTCGATCAGGCGACCAGCGGGCAGCTCCGGCGTCGGGTTCTTGAACACGCAGCCCGCGCTCGGCTGGCTGAGCGGCTGGGAGGCGGCCTTGGCGCGCTTGAGCCTGGCGGCGGTGGCGCGCAGCGCTTCGGGATCGCCGTCGGCGAGCGTCAGCTCGGCGCCGAGGAAGAGGGTGCCGGTGGGCAGCCCGCATGAGCGGTAGGTGGCGGGCAGCTCGGCACGCGTGAGCCATTTCGGCGCGCCTTCGCCCGGCAGCACCACTTCGACCCGGCTCACCCAGTCGAGCATCCAGCAGGTGCTGGTGCCGGCGTTCATGCGCAGCGCTCCGCCCACCGTCGCCGGCACCCCGGCGAGGCCCTCGGGCCCGGCCAGCCCGGCGCGCTGGCAGGCGCCGATGAGCTCGGCGAGGTCGCAGGCGGCGCCGACGGCGACGCGCCCACCGCCGCCGGCAGCTTTCTGGATGTCGAGGGTGGCGAAGGACGATCCCAGGCGCGCGACCGCCTGCTCGACGCCGCCGTCGCCGACCACCAGGTTGGCACCCTTGCCCAGCCAGCGATGTGGCGCCGCGAGCAACTCGCCGAGATCGTCGCGCCGCTCGAGCACCACCAGCGTGGCTTGCCCGCCCACCCGCATGGTGGTGAGGGTGGCCACAGCCACCTGCTCGACGCGGTTGCGCTCCTGGAAGCCGCGGGAGAACATCAGCGCCCCCCCGCGCAGCCGCGGGCGGCGGACGCTGTCGGCAGCGGGATGCGGCTGAGCATCAGCATCAGCATCAGCATCAGCATCAGCATGCGTGCACTCCGGCGAGCGCGTCTGGCTCCGGGACATGACCTTCATGTCCCGGAGCCGCAAAAAAATCGAGCAATGGCCCTGCCCATTCTCCGACGTCGCCGGCACCCAGCACCAGGCAGGTGTCTCCGGGCTGCGCGTGCTCGGCGAGGAAGCGCACCCCCGCCTCGCCGTCGACGGCGAACTGGACCAGGCTGGCGAAGCCCTCGCGGCGGGCGGCCACCGCCGCCGAGAGCGCCTGCGCGCTCACCCCGGGGATGGGCTCCTCGCTGGCGGCGTAGATCGGCAGCAGGGCCACCGCATGCGCCTGATCGAAAGCGGCGGCGAAGTCGGCGAAGCAGGCCTGGGTGCGGGTGTAGCGGTGGGGCTGGAACAGCACGTGCACGCGCCCGCCGGCGAGGCGGGCGGCGGCGATGGTGGCGCGCACCTCGGCGGGATGGTGGCCGTAGTCCTCGACCACGCGCACACCGCGCGCGCTGCCATGCACGGTGAAGCGCCGGCGCACGCGCTCGCAGCGCGCGAGAGCGCTGAGCTCGAGGCGAGGCTCGATCAGGCGGGCGGCAGCCACCGCCATCAGCGCGTTGAGCGCCATGTGCGCGCCCGGCAAGGGCACCGCCACCTCGCCGAGGTCCTGGCCGTGGCCGATGATGCGACAGCGGCTGCCGTCGCCGCCAAGCTCGAGCCCGGCGCAGTGGTAGTCGCCCTGCTCGAGGCCGCAGCGGATGATGCGGCAGCGCAACCCGGCGGCTACCCGCTCGCTCAGGCCTTCGACCGGCAGGATCGCCGCGCCGCCCGGCGGCAGGCGCAGCAGCCAGGCGCGGAAGGCGTCCTCGAGCGCGGCGAAGCTGCCATAGTGGTCGAGATGCTCGCGGTCGAGGTTGGTGACGATGGCGAGGTAGGGCTTGACCCCGGCGAAGCTGCCGTCGCTCTCGTCGGTCTCGGCGATGAAGAGGTCGCCCTGCCCGGTGCGCGCGCCCCCGCGCAGCGAGGCGACCTGGCCGCCGACCATCACCACCGGGTCGCACCCGGCCTCGGCCAGGAGATGGCCGAGCATCCAGGTGGTCGAGGTCTTGCCGTGGCTGCCCGCCACCGCCAGGGTGCGCCGCCCGGCCATCAGTTGGACCAGGCAAGCGCCGCGCGTGAGCACCGGGATGCCGCGCGCGCGCGCCGCACTGAGCTCGGGATGGCTTTCCTTCACCGCCGCGGTGTGCACCACCACATCGACCCCCGCGAGGTGGTCGGGGGAGTGGCCGTGGCACAGCGTAACCCCGCGCCGGCGCAGCTCGTCCGCGAGCGTGACCTTGCCCTCGTCACAGCCGGAGACCGTCGCCCCCGCCTGCACCAGGAGCTGCGCCAGCGCGCCGACCCCGGCGCCGCCGATGCCGATGAGGTGCACGTGCTTGTCAGCGAAGGGGCTGGTCATGGCTGCTCCTGGCGCGCGCTTGGGGAAATGCGCGCGCGCCAGCCGAGCACCGCGCAGCGCGCCGCGCGCTGGCGCTGGCGCGCGCGGCGATCGGCGCACTGTCCGCGCTGCGCCGAGGGTGCCAACGCCTGGACCATGCTGGCGACCTCGCGCGCCGCGCCCGGGCGGGCCAGGCGGTGCGCCGCCGCACCCATGCGTGCGAGCAGATCGCGTTCGCGCTGGAAGCGCGCCAGCCAAGCAGCGAGTTCAGCGACGGTGGTGGTCGCCTGCGGCAGCACCACCGCCCCGCCAACACGCGCCACCGCCTGGGCGTTGGCGGTCTGGTGGTCCTCCGCCGCCCACGGCAGCGGCACGTAGAGCGCCGGGATGCCGGCGGCGCACAGCTCGGCCACGGTGGTGGCGCCGGCGCGCGTCAGCGCGAGGTCGACGCGCGCATAGAGCTCCGGCATGTCGGCGTAGAAGCCATGCACCTCGGCGGCGATGCCCGCCGCCTGGTAGCGCGCGCGCACGCGGGCGCAGTCCTCCTCGCCGGCGAGGTGGACGATGCTGAGTCCAAGGCCTTTGAGCGCAGGGGCGGCGTCGAGCATGAGGTCGTTGAGGCTCTTGGCGGCGAGGCTGCCGCCGGCGATCAGCAGGCGCAGCGCCGGCGCGCCGCCGCGCACGAGATGGCTGATCGCACGCACCGGGTTGCCGATCTGGCGCACCTTGTGCGCGGGCAGGGTGCGGCTGGCCTCCGGGAACTGGGTCACCACCCGGGCGGCGAAGCGCGCGAGCAGGCGGTTGGTGCGCCCGGCGCGCGCGTTCTGTTCCATCACCACCAACGGTCGGCGCAGGAGCGGCGCGAGAAGACCAGGCAGCAGGGCGGCATAGCCGCCGAGCGCGACCACCACCTGCGGCGGGTGGCGCACCAGCTCGCAGTAGCAATGGAAGGCCTGGCCCACGGCGGCGAGCAGCCAGCGCGGGTCGCGCGGGCGCGGGCGCGACAGCCCCCACGGCAGGAGCGGGATGCCGGCAGCGGGCACCAGGCGGGCCTCGACCCGCTCGGGGTCGCCGATCCAGCGCAGCTGATGGCAGCCGGCGGCGCGCAGCGCCCCCGCCACGGCCAGGCCGGGCAGCACGTGGCCGCCGGTGCCGCCACCGCAGAAGAGCACGCCGGCAGCCTTAGGCATGGGGCACATCCCGCCGCTCGGGACGGCTGAAGTGCTGCGCCGCGCGCAGGCGCGAGACCACCGCGGGGTGGCGCTTGCGACGCTCGAGCGAGGCGCGGTAGCCGGCGTGGGGCTGGTGCGGCGTGCGCAGGGTGCGCGGCGTGCGCACCGGCGCGCTCGGCGCCGGGCAGGCCTCCGCCTCGGGGCAGGCGATGCGCATCCACGCCTGCTCCAGCCCCATCCCCGGGCCGGTGGCGGCAGGCTGGGTGCGGCGCTGGAGCCGGCGCTCGGCATTGAAGCTGGCCATGCTCATACCGCCGTCCCGCTCTGCCATCGCCAGGCCTTCTCGCTGCGCACCCCGGCGCCGATGCGGCTCGAGCCGGTGCTGGCGCGTTGGCTGAGGACGTTAGCGTAGGCGACCACGTCGAGCACGCCGATCAGCGCCAGGCACACCACCACGCTCGAGCCGCCGTAGCTGACGAAGGGCAGGGTCAGGCCCTTGGTCGGCACCGCGCCGGTGACCACCATCATGTTCCAGAAGGCCTGGGTGCCGAGCACCATGGTGGCACCGATGGCGAGCAGGCGCAGGTAGCGGTCGCGCGCCTGGGCGGCGATGAGCAGGCCGGTGAACACCAGCACCAGGTAGGAGGCGGTGACTGCCAGCGCCCCCACCAGGCCGAGTTCCTCGCTGATCACTGCGAAGATGAAGTCGGTATGCTTTTCAGGCAGGAAGGCGAGCTTGGAGGTGCTCTGCCCGAGCCCGACTCCGAACAGCCCGCCGCTGCCGATGGCGATGAAGCTCTGGCGGAGATGGTAGGCGGCGGGACCGTCAGCATTCCAGGGGTCGAGGAAGGCGAGCAGGCGGTCGCGGCGGTAGGCGACCTGGAACACGGTGTAGTAGAGCAGCGCCGGCACGCATGGCAGGCCGACCATCAGCAGGTACCACCACGGCGCGCCGGCGTAGAGGATCATCGCTCCCAGCACCACGCCCATCACCACCACCGAACCGAGGTCCTTGGTCATGTACACCAGGCCGGCGACCAGGGCGAAGCCGCACAGCGGCATGAGCACGCCGTACCAGCTCGAGCGCACCCGTTCGGCGACGCGCGCGAGGTGCCAGGCGGCGGCGATGACGAGCGCGAATTTCGCCAGCTCGGCCGGCTGCAGGCTGATCGGGCCGAGGTCGATCCAGCGCTTGGCGCCGTGGTTCTCGCGCCCGATGAGGTGGACCAGGGCGAGCGAGCCGAGCGCGCCGGCCACCACCAGCGCGACCAGCCAGCTGGACTTCAGGCGCTCGGCGCCGAGCGAACTGATGACCATCGCCACCACCGCGCCGGCGGCCATCGCCACCGCCTGCTTGAGCAGGAAGCTGTAGGTGATGGAGCCGTCCTTGGCGCCGCCGCCGATGCCGATGCCCATCGAGGTCGACGAGGCGATCATCACCAGGCCGAAGCAGCACAGCACCACCACCAGGAACCACAGCTGGATGCGCAGCCAACGGGCATTCATGGCAGGTCCCCCCCGCCTTCGCCGCCGCCTGCAGCTAGCAGGGCATGCTCCTCGCTGAACCATTCCTCGCAGTCGAGCAGCTGGGCGCTCGCGCGCGGGGCGGCCTGCGGCCAGGTCGCCGGCGGCGCGTCGGCGGCCAGGTCGTCGAGTTCGAGCAGGGGAAGGGTTTCGTCCATGTTCAGCGGATCTTGAGGGTGGCGAGGGCAACCAGGGCGGCGAGCGCAGCGATGATCCAGAAGCGCAGCACGATCTTCGATTCCGGCCAGCCCTTGTACTGGAAGTGGTGGTGGATGGGCGCGCAGAGGAAGATGCGCTTACCGGCGCGCAGGCGGTAGCTGGCGATCTGCAGCGCGACCGATCCCGCCTCCATGACGAAGATGAAGCCGACCAGCACGACGAGGAACTCCTGCTTGGTGTTGATCGCCACCAGGCCGAGCACGCCGCCGAGCGCCTGGCTGCCGGTGTCGCCCATGAAGACCTCGGCGGGCGCGCAGTTGAACCACAGGAAGCCGAGACAAGCGCCCGCCATCGCCGCGCAGAAGATCGCCACATCCTGGCCGCCGGAGATGTAGAGCACCCGGAGGTAGTCGGCGGTGTCCACCCGGCTGGTGACGTAGGCGATGACCATGAAGGCGAGCGCAGCGATGAGCATGGTGCCGGAGGCCAGGCCATCCATGCCGTCGGTGAAGTTGACCCCGTTGGCGCAGGCGGTGGTCACCAGCATCACCCACAGCACCGACCACAGGCCGAGATTGATGGCGTACTCCACCGGCAAGAAGGGGAAAGCCAGCTGGTGCACTGCCAGGCGCACGGTGTATTCGCGCTCGCCGAGCACCGGATCGATGAGCGCCTTGAGGTAGGTCTCCTTGCTCGAGCCGGCGGGATGGCTGTGCAGGAGCAGACCATTGTCGGGGTTATAGGCGATGTGCTCGTTGATCAGCCAAATGCCGATGCCGCAGATCGCCGCCGCGCCGAGCTGGATGCCGAGTTTGACCCACAATGGGGTGCCCTTGGCGCCCTTGAAGATCTTGGTGCGGTCGTCGAGGAAGCCGACCACGGCGAAGGAGAGCAGCCCGAACAGCATCAGCCAGGTGCGCCACTCGAGCGGATCGCACCACAGCAGCGTCGCGATGGAGATGCACACCACGATGCCCAGGCCGCCCATGGTCGGGGTGCCCTTCTTGCCTTCGCGCATGGCGTCGACCACCACCGCGCCATCGCCCTTGGCCCCCTTCTCGCCGTACTTCTTGAGCTTCAGCCAGCGGATCAGCGGCGGCATCAGCACCATCATCAGAACGAAGGCGGTGAAGGCGGCGGCCACCACGCGGGTGGAGACGTATTCGAGAAGCCGCAGCGGGCCCCAGTGCACGCCCCAGGTCGCGAGCAGGTCGTTGAGCACCATCATCATGGGCTGCCCCCTGCGGCAGCCGAGAGCTGCTCGACCAGCCATTCCAGCCCCGCTGCGCGGCTGCCCTTGACCAGCACGGTGGTGGGACCGACGGCGAGGCGGTGGCGCACCAGCGCGAGGGCATCCTCGCGGTTAGCGGCATGAACCCCGTCGCCGCCGCCTGAGGCGCGGAAACCGTCGTGGATCGCACGTGCGCGCTCGCCGACCGCCACCAGCGAGAGCGCGAGGCGGGCGGCGGCGGCGCCGACCTGGCGATGGCCAGCCTCGGAGAGCCCGCCGAGCTCGGCCATGCCGCCGAGCACTGCCAGCCGGCGGCCAGGGTAGCCGGCGAGCAGTTCGAGCCCGGCGAGCATGCTTGCCGGATTGGCGTTGTAGGAATCGTCGAGCACGAGGTGGGCGCCGAGGCGGTGCGGATGCAGCCGGCCCGGCACCGCGCTCATGCGCGCGAGCCCCGCCAGCGCCTGCTTCCCCGAAACCCCGGCACTGAGCGCGGCGCGGTAGGCGAGCTTTGCATTGGCGAGGTTGTGGGCGCCAAGCAGGCGCACCTGCGCGCTGCCGTCGGGCGTGATGAGCTCGACCCCGTCGCCCAGCAGCCGACCGGCCGCGGCGCCGGCGAGCGCGTCGGCGCCGACCAGCTCGAGGCGGCGACCGCTGGCGCGTGCGCGCACCTCATCGAGCAGGCGCGCACTGCTCTCGCCGGCATCGACGCAGGCCTGTTCCAGGCCGTGCAAGCCGAGCAGCGCCGGGGCGCCCGCGGGCAGCGCGGCGAAGAGCTCGGACTTGGCGCGCGCCACCCCGAGCAGGCTGCCGAAGCCCTCGAGGTGGGCTGGCCCGAGCGAGGTGATGACGCCGACCTCGGGCGCGGCGATAGCCGCCAGGGCAGCGATCTCGCCGGCGTGGTTGGCGCCCATCTCGATCACCGCGAAGGCGGTGTCCTCGGGGGTGCACAGCACGGTGAGCGGCACCCCGAGGTGGTTGTTGAGGTTGCCGCGCGTGGCGTGCACTGCGCCGGCGGCGGCGCAGGCGCTGGCGAGCAGCTCCTTGACCGTGGTCTTGCCGTTTGAGCCGGTGATGGCGAGCCAGCGCGTGGCGGTCATGCGCCGGCGGAACTCGGCAGCGAGGCGCCCGAGCGCCTGCGCGACGTCGCTGACTTGGAGCACCGGTACCGGCACGCTCACTGCGAGCGCGCGGCTGGCGAGCACCAGGGCGGCACCGTCGCCCACCGCGGTGGCGGCGAAATCATGGCCATCGTGGCTGGCCCCGGGCAGGCAGGCGAACAAGCTGCCGGGGGCCACCGCCCGGCTGTCGATGCCGGCGCCGCGCACGGTCACCGCCGCTTGATTGCCGATCCAGCTGCCGCCGGTCAGGCGCTCGGCGGCGGCGCGCTCGAGCACGAAGGCGGCGGCGCGCGTCACCGGCGGGATGGGCATGGTCGCTGCGCTCATGGCTGCCCCGCGAACTGGCGCACGAAGGCGCGGTCGTCCCACGGCAGCTCGCGCCCGTCGATGAGCTGGCAGGTCTCGTGGCCCTTGCCGGCCACCAC
>JAYVMM010000167.1:0-10462 GCA_043758975.1 Planctomycetota bacterium
CACCGGGGAGCAGGGCAACCACGGCGAGGACGTCAAGGAATGCTGGTGGTACCTCGACTCGACCCCCACCCACTCCTACTGCAAGGGCCTCTACCGCTACCCGCTCGATGAGTTCCCCTACCAGCGGCTGATCGAGGAGAATGCCCGCCGCGGGCGGGCGGTGGGCGAGTTCGAGCTCGAGGACAGCGGGGTGTTCGCGCACAACCGTTTCGTCGACGTCACCGCCGAGTACGCCAAGGCCGGGGCCGACGATGTCTGCATCCAGCTGACGGTGGTCAACCGCTCCAGCACCCCGGCGACCATCGACCTGCTGCCCACACTGTGGTTCCGCAACACCTGGAGCTGGGGCAACAGCGGCGAAGGCGCCACCTCCAAACCCAAGCTGTGGCGCGACAGCGACGGCCTGGTTTCGACCCGCCACCCGACCCTGGGCGACTTCCGCTTCGCCGCCGGCGCGCCTGCCGGGCTGCCGGCGCCGACCCTGCTTTTCACCGAGAACGAGAGCAACCTGCGCCGCCTCTACGGGGTCGACAACCACAGCCCCTTCGTCAAGGATGCCTTCCACCGCTACCTCATCGCCAACGAGGCCCATGCGGTCAACCCCGCCGGGGTCGGCACCAAGGTGGCGGCGCACTACCGCCTCAGCCTGGGCGCGGGCGCCACCGTGGTGGTGCCGCTGCGCCTGCGCGCCGCCGCTACCCAGATTGAGAGCGCGCGCGCCAAGCCGGCCAAGCCGGCCAATTCGGAATGGTTCGGCCCGGAGTTTGCCGCCACCCTCACTGCCCGCCAAGCCGAGGCTGATGAGTTCTACGCCACCGTCGT
Source organism: Planctomycetota bacterium (assembly GCA_043758975.1). Classification (GTDB taxonomy): domain Bacteria; phylum Planctomycetota; class UBA11346; order UBA11346; family UBA11346; genus BOG-1363. The sequence continues at coordinate 823 of JAYVMM010000167.1, forward strand.
GCCGCCCGCCGCCTCGCCCGAGCAGCGCGAGGTCGCGCGCCGCGCCTACGCCGGGATGCTGTGGTCGAAGCAGTTCTACCACTACGTGGTCAAGGACTGGCTCGACGGCGACCCCAGCCAGCCGCCGCCGCCGGCGAGCCGCCGGAATGGGCGCAACGCCGACTGGCCGCACCTCTTCAACCGCGACGTCATCTCGATGCCGGACAAGTGGGAGTACCCGTGGTACGCCGCCTGGGACCTCGCCTTCCACACCATCCCGCTCGCGAGAGTCGACCCCCATTTCGCCAAGGAGCAGCTGATGCTGTTCCTACGCGAATGGTACATGCACCCCAACGGCCAGCTGCCGGCCTACGAGTTCGCCCTCGGCGACGTCAACCCTCCGGTGCACGCGTGGGCGGCGTGGCGGGTCTACCGCATGACCGCGACCTACCACCCCAACGGCGAGACCCGCGACGGCGACACCGGCTTCCTCGAGCGGGTGTTCCAGAAGCTGCTCATCAACTTCACCTGGTGGGTCAACCGCAAGGACGTCCACGGCAAGCACCTCTTCGCCGGCGGCTTCCTCGGGCTGGACAACATCGGGGTCTTCGACCGCTCCAAGCCGCTGCCCAGCGGCACCTCGCTCGAGCAGGCGGACGGCACCGCGTGGATGGCGTTCTACGCCGGGCGCATGCTCACCATCGCGCTCGAGCTGGCCAAGACCAACCCGGTCTACGAAGACATCGCCTCGAAATTCCTCGAGCACTTCGTCGAGATCGCCGACGCCATCAACACCCTCGGCGGCGACGGCCTGTGGGACGAGCAGGACGGCTTCTACTACGACAAGCTGCGCTGCGGCGGGCAGTCGCAGCCGCTGCGCATCCGCTCACTGGTGGGGGTGATCCCGCTCTTCGCGGTCGAGATCCTCGATGCCCAGGTGCTCGAGCGCTTCACCGGCTTCTCCAAGCGCCTGCGCTGGTTCCTCGAGAACCGCAAGGACCTGGTGCGCTTCATCTCCTACATCGAAACCAGCGGTGACCCCGGCAACCAGCGCCGGCTGCTCGCCATCCCCTCCAAGGAACGCCTCTGCCGCGTGCTCGCGCACGTGCTCGACGAAGAGCAGTTCCTCTCCCCGCACGGCGTGCGCTCGCTCTCGCGCATGCACCGCGAGCGCCCCTTCGTCTTTACCAGCGAGGGCACCGAGTACCGCGTCGGCTACGATCCCGGCGAATCCAGCACCGGCCTGTTCGGCGGCAACAGCAACTGGCGCGGCCCGGTGTGGTTCCCGCTCAACTACCTGCTGATCGAGTCGCTCGAGCGCTATGACGCCTTCTACGGGCGCGACTTCACCATCGAGTGCCCGACCGGCTCGGGGCGCTTCCTCACCCTCGGCGAGGTCGCCCACGAGCTCTCCGTGCGCCTCGGCGGGCTGTTCCTGCGCGGCGCCGACGGGCGCCGCCCGTGCGACGGCGCCGACCCGCGCCGGCGTGACGACCCGCTGTGGCGCGACCTCCAGCTCTTCCACGAGTACTTCCACGGCGATGACGGGCGCGGGCTGGGGGCCAGCCACCAGACCGGCTGGACCGGGCTCGCCGCGCTCTGCCTCGAGCGCATGGGCGACGTCGGCGCCCAGCGCATCTTCAAGCGCCGTCCGCGCTGAGCCCGGAGCCCGGGCGCGCCCCGCCCGGGGCGGGAGCCGGGGCAGCTCGCGAGGGCCGCTTGTCCGGGGGCGGAAGCGGCGTAGGTTCCCGCACCCGTCGCCGGAGACCGCGCATGACCTTGGCCACCCGCCCGCCCCGCCCCGCCGCGCGCATCGCCTTCGCCGATGGCACGGTCTTCCGCGGGCGCAGCGTCGGCGCCGAGGGCACCACCGGCGGCGAGGCGGTGTTCAATACCGGCATGACCGGCTACCAGGAAGTGCTCAGCGATCCCAGCTACCGCGGCCAGATCGTCGCCATGACCTACCCCGAGATCGGCAACTACGGCATCGTGCCCGAGGACATGGAGAGCGGTGGCGCGCAGGTCGCCGGCTTCGTCATGCGCCAGTGCTGTCCGGAGCCCTCCAACTTCCGCGCCCGCGAGTCGCTGCCTGCCTTCCTCGAACGTTCAGGGATCGTCGCCATCGATGGCGTCGATACGCGTGCGCTGACGCGCAAGCTGCGCGTCGGCGGGGCGATGAACGCGGTGATCTCAAGCAGCGCCAAGAGCGACGAGGAGCTGGTCGCCGCCGCCCGCAGCCAACCCTCGATGGACGGCCTCGACCTCGCCTCGCAGGTCAGCACGCGCACCGTCTACCAGTGGCAGGAGGCCTCCGACCCGGCGCACTTCGGCCAGCCGCTGCAGGGCCCGCGCTTCGCCCGCCAGCCGCACGTGGTGGCGATCGACTTCGGCATCAAGCGCAACATCCTGCGCCTGCTGGTGAGCTTAGGCATGCGCGTCACCGTGGTGCCTGGCGACCATTCCCTAAGCGCCATCCTGGCGCTCAAGCCGGACGGGGTGTTCCTCTCCAACGGCCCGGGTGACCCCGCGGCAGTGACCGCCGGCATCAGCACGGTCAAGGCGCTCACCGCGACTGAGCTGCCGCTCTTCGGCATTTGCCTTGGCCACCAGATCCTCGCCCTCGCCTATGGCGCACGCACCTACAAGCTCAAGTTCGGCCACCGCGGCGCCAACCACCCGATCAAGCGCCTGCGCGACGGCGCCGTGGAGATCGCCAGCCACAACCACGGCTTCGCCGTCGACCCCGCCAGCCTGCCCGCGGGCGTGCGCATGAGCCATGTCAACCTCAACGACGGCACCTGCGCCGGCATCGAGCACGAGAGCAAGCCGCAGTTCAGCGTGCAGTACCATCCCGAGGCCAGCCCCGGGCCGGCCGACCCGCTCTACCTGTTCAGCCGCTTCGCCGAGGCCATCGCCAGCCGCCAGCGCTAACGCTCGTGCTGCGCGCGCGCCCAGGCCCGCGGGTGGCGCGTCTGGGTTTATCCGGAACATCCTTGCGTGGGTCGCTCGCGCCCGTGTCATCCCGCTGCACGGGGGTGCCATGAGCGCAATCGAGCCGGTCCAGAATTACGCCAACCACCGGCGGGTGCCGCCGCCCTATTTCATCTTTGGCGCACTGGTAGTCATTGCCGAGGCGGTGCACCGCGCGGTGGTGGCGGTGCAGGCTCCCAGCCTGGGCACCGCCTGGGAGGTGGTGGTGTGGCTGGCGCTGGCGGCGATCGCCTTCGCCGCCCGCCGCGGGCCCCAGGTGGTCCAGGACCGCACCATCCGCGACGAGATGCGCCAGCGCCTGCGCCGGTTGCTGCCGCTTGAGCGTCACGGCGAGATCGCCGCCCTGACCGTGCCCCAGCTGGTGGCGCTGCGCTTCGCCAGCGACGGCGAACTGCCGGGCCTGGTCGCCGAGGTGGCCGCCGGGCGCCTGGGCGAGCCCAACGCGATCAAGCAGAAGATCACCGCCTGGCAGGCCGACTGGCTGCGCGTCTAAGGCCGGCAAGGGTCGGTCGACCAGGGTTTCAGCATATGTATAAGCAGCACTGACCGCGCCGCGCGCGCGGGCGAAAGGTCGTGGCCATGGCCGCTCCCGCAGCCAAGAAGAAGATCAATCTGAGCAGCGCCTGGAGCGAGATGCGCCGGCTGCTGGTCGCGCATCGCGGGCGCCTGCTGATCGGGCTCGGCCTGCTGCTGATCAACCGCGCGGCGTCCTTCGTCGCCCCGGTGTCGCTCAAATACATCTTCGACGAGGTCATCGGCCACCACCGCGCCGAGCTGCTCAACCCCATTGCGGTGGCGGTGATCGCCGCCGCCCTCATCGACGCCGCCACCGGCTTCACCCTCGCCCAGCTGCTCGGGGTGGCGGCGCAGCGCGCGATCAATGATCTGCGCAAGGTGGTGCAGGACCATGTGCTGCGCATGCCGGTGCGCGCCTTCGACGCCACCCAGTCCGGGGTGCTGATTTCGCGCATCATGACCGACCCCGAAGGGGTACGCAACCTGGTCGGCACCGGCATCGTCCAGCTGGTCGGCGGGCTGCTGACCGCGGTGCCGGCCTTCGCCGTGCTGTTCTGGATCAATTGGCAGCTCACCAGCGCCATCCTGGTGGTGCTCGCGCTCTTCGCTGGCGTGCTCGGCTTCGCCTTCAGCCGCCTGCGCCCGGTGTTCCGCGAACGCGGCAAGATGAACGCCACCATCACCGGTCGGCTCAACGAGACCCTGGGCGGGATCCGCATTATCAAGGCCTATGCTGCCGAGCCGCGCGAGCGCGCGGTGTTCGAGGGCGGGGTCGACGCGCTCTTCGCGCGCGTCAAGACCACCATGACCGGGATCTCCGCGGTGACCGCGCTGACCACCCTGGTGATCGGCCTGGTCAGCGTGGCGGCGATGCAGGTGGGCGCGCGCGGCATCCTCAATGGCACCATGTCGCTCGGCTACCTTGGCATGTACGTGGCGGTCACCGCCCTGGTCGCCGGGCCGGTGTTCCAGTTCGCCAACATCGGCACCCAGATCACCGACGCCTTCGCCGGCTTGGACCGCATCCGCGAGCTGCGCCAGGAGATCACCGAGGACGCCGAGGACGGCGCCAAGGCGGAGCCCCCCAAGCTCACCGGCGCGGTCAGCTTCGAGGCCGTGAGCTTCGCCTACAATCCCGGCCAAGCGGTGCTGCGGGAGGTCACCTTCGACGCCCCGCCCGGCTCGACCACCGCCCTGGTCGGCTCGAGCGGCTCGGGCAAGAGCACCCTGGTGAGCCTGGTGATGGCCTTCAACCGCCCCTACCAGGGCCGCGTGCTGATCGACGGCGCCGACCTGGCCGGGCTCAAGCTGCGCGGCTACCGGCGCAACCTCGGGGTGGTGATGCAGGACAACTTCCTGTTCGACGGCACGGTGGCCGAGAACATCAGCTTCGCCCGCCCCGAGGCGACCCGGGCGCAGGTCGAGGAGGTCGCGCGCATCGCCTATTGCGACGAGTTCATCCGCGCCTTCCCGCAGGGGTACGACACCGTGGTCGGCGAGCGCGGCATCAAGCTCTCCGGCGGCCAGCGCCAGCGCGTGGCAATTGCGCGCGCGCTGCTCGCCGATCCCGTCATCCTCATCCTCGACGAAGCGACCTCGAGCCTGGACAGCGAGAGCGAAGCCAAGATCCAGGCCGGCCTGCAGGCGCTGCGCAAGGGCCGCACCACCTTCGTCATCGCCCACCGCCTCTCGACCATCCGCACCGCCGACCAGATCCTGGTGCTCGAGGCCGGGGCCATCGTCGAGCGCGGCACCCACCTCGAGCTGATGGCGCACGCGGGGCGCTACCGCCAGCTGCATGACCGCCAGTACCAGGTCGAGTCCGAGCGCTACGTCAACCCCGGCGAGGAGCTCAAGGGCGAGCCCAAGCGCCTGACCGGATCCGGCGCGCACGCCGGCTGAGCAAGCACGGACCCGCCAGCGCTTGTAGGCCCGCCGCCGCAGCCACCATGACCGCAGCCACCACGGTGCCGAGGGGGTTGCCATGAAGACCAAGCCCGCATCCCGGTCCCGCCCCGCCGGCAGGGCCAGTGCCCGCGCCTCCGGAGGTGCCGGAGCGGCCAAGCCAGCGACCAAGCCAGCGACCAAGCCCCGCACCGCAGCCAAGATCCCTGCCAAGACCCATGCCAAGACCTCAGCCAAGCCGGCGCCGCCCCATCGGGCGCACGCCGCCCCTGCCACCGTCGCCGGCCCCGCCGATGGCGTGCTGCGCGGCGTGGAGTGGCGGGGCGGGCTGGATGACGGCGCGCTGGTGCTGCTCGACCAGACCCTGCTGCCGCGCCAGGTCTCCTACCGCGCCATCACCCAGCTTGAGGACCTGCGCGCAGCGATCGTCGACCTGGTGGTGCGCGGAGCGCCGGCAATCGGCATCGCCGCCGCCTATGGCCTGGTGCTGCACCTCTACGCCGTCGCGCGCCGCGCGCCGGCGGGGGTGGGTACCCACCTCCTTGATGATCCGCTCACGCTCGCGGTCGAGCGCCTGGGCAGCAGCCGTCCGACCGCGGTCAATCTGCGCTGGGCGCTCACCCGCATGCGCGACTGCTATGTGCGCCACCGCGGCCACCTCACCGCCAAGGAGATGTGCGCGCGCCTGCTGATGGAGGCCAAGCGCATCCACCGCGAGGACGCCGAGCTGTGCGCGCGCATCGCCGACTTCGGCGCCCAGCTGCTGCCCGAGGAGGGCGGTGTGCTGACCCATTGCAACACCGGCGCGCTCGCCACCGGCGGGGTCGGCACCGCGCTCGGCTGCATCGTGCACGCCTGGCGCGCGGGCAAGCGCCTGCACGTCTACGCCGACGAGACCAGGCCGCTGCTTCAAGGCGCCCGCCTCACCGCGCTTGAACTGGTGCGCGCCGAGGTGCCGGTCACCCTCATCACCGACAGCATGGCCGGCTATTTCATGGGCCGCGGCAAGATCGCGGCGGTGATCGTCGGCGCCGACCGCATCACCGCCAACGGCGACGCCGCCAACAAGATCGGCACTTACGCCCTGGCGGTGCTGGCGCGCCACCACGGCATCCCCTTCTACGTCGCCGCGCCCTACAGCACCTTCGACCTCAGCCTGCAGAGCGGCAGCGAGATCATCATCGAGGAGCGCCATGCGGACGAGGTGCGCCGCCCGCTCGGCGCGCACTTCGCTCCCGACGAGGTGCCGGTCGCCAACCCCGCCTTCGATATCACACCGGCGGCGCTGATCAGCGCCCTGATCACCGAGCGCGGGGTGATCCTCCAGCCCGATGTCGAGCGCGTTGCCGCGCTGATGGCAGCCGCCCCGGCGCGCGCCGGCGAATCCGCCAGCTGAACCACCACTCTCGCGCTCGCTCGCTCTCACCGCCGACCCGTAACCCCGCCGCCGCCATGCCCGCCGACCACTCCGAGCCCGCACCGGGCATGCTGCGCCTGGCCCCGGGGGTTGCGGTCGCCGCCGGCAGCCTGACCTACAGCGCCAGCCGCTCCGGCGGACCGGGCGGGCAGAACGTCAACAATACCAGCTCGAAGATTGAGCTGCGCCTGCCCATCGCCGCCATCCGCGGGCTGGGCGAACGCGCCCAGGCGCGCCTGGTCGAGCTGTGCGGCAGCCGCCTCACCGCTGATGGTGAGCTCATCCTGACCTGCGACGAGACGCGCAGCCTGCGCACCAACAAGGACATGGTTATGGAACGGCTGTGCGCCCTGGTGGTCGACGCCCAGGCGGTGCCGCGCCGGCGGCGCGCGACCCGGCCCGGGCGCGGCGCGATCGAGCGGCGGCTGCAGTCCAAGGCCGAGAACAGCGCGCGCAAGCGCGACCGGCGCGACCTCGGCGATTGAGCCTGGGCGCGGCGCGCTTTCGGCCTGGGCTGCCCGCTCGGCCCGCTCAGCGCACGTCGAAACGGTAGAGGCGCTTCTTGCCCGCGCGCAGCAGCACCATGCCGCCCTGGACGTCGGCGAGCTCGAGCTTGCGCTGGGGATCGTCGACCACGGCGTCATGGATGCGCACCCCGCCGCCCTGGATCAGCCGGCGCGCCTCGCCGTTGGAGGCGGCCAGCCCGGCGCGCACCAGCAGCGTAACCGCGGTGACCCCGGTCGAAAGCTCGGCGAGGGGGAGTTCGCCGTGCGGGATGCTGTCGCCGCCGACGTCGCGGGCGGCGCCGAAGGCGCGGCGGGCATCCGCGCGCGCCTGTTCGGCGGCAGGCAGGCCGTGCACCAGGGCGGTGGCTTCGAGCGCGAGCACCTCCTTGGCGCGGTTGATGTCGCCGGCGGCCAGGCCGTCGATCTCGGCCACCGGCAGTACGGTGAAGAAGCGCAGGAACTTCGCGGTGTCAGCGTCGGCGGCGTTGCGCCAGAACTGGTAGAAGTCGTAGACGCTGGTGCGCTCCTGGGCCAGCCACACGGTGCCCTTCTCGGACTTGCCGAACTTGCCGCCGTCGGCCTTGGTGACGAGCGGGAAGGTCATGCCGGCGAGGTCGGCGTCGGCCTTGCGCCGGCCGAGCTCGATGCCCATGACGATGTTGCCCCACTGGTCGGCACCGCCCATTTGCACGCTGCAGCCGGCGCTGCGATGGAGGTGCAGGAAGTCGTAGGCCTGCATCACCATGTAGTTGAACTCGAGGAAGCTGATGCCGCCGCCCTCGAGACGGCCTTTGACCGAATCCATGCTCAGCATGCGGTTGATGCTGAAGTGCGGGCCGGCCTCGCGCAGCAGCTCGATCCAGCCGAGGCTGGCCAGCCAGTCGGCGTTGTTGAGCAGGCGCGCCTCGCCGGGGCCGTTGCCGATGCGCACGATGCGCCCGATCTGGGCGGCGATGGCCTGGACGTTGCGGTCGATCTCCTCGCGGCAGAGCATGCGCCGGCTTTCGCTCTTGCCCGAGGGGTCGCCGACCAGGGCGGTGGCGCCGCCGACCACGATCAAAGGGGTGTGGCCGCAGTGCTGCAGCCAGCGCAGGCCCATGATCGGCACGAGATGGCCGAGGTGCAGGCTGTCGGCGGTGGGATCGAAGCCGATGTAGGCGGTCACCGGCGAGGCCAGGCGCTCGCGCATGCGCTCGTCGGTGGACTGGGCGACGAAGCCGCGTTCGTCGAGGATGTCGAAGAGGTTGGCGGTCATGGGGCGCGCCAGCCTAGCCCGGCCCCGCCGCCGGCCAAGTCGGGATCTGCGCCAGGCCTGTGCCAGGCCTGCGTTCACCTTGCGCACCCTCCCGGCGCTACCTGGTTGCCTTGCAGGTGAGGCGGGGAGCATGCGTCTCCAGGGGACGGCCATGGACATCATTACGCCCAGCATCGAGCGCTACGCCTTTGAGCACACCCGCCCCGAGCCCGCGCTGCTCGCTGAGCTGGCGGAGGAGACCCGGCGCACGCGCAGCGACCATGGCATGCTCTGCGGGCGGCTCGAGGGCCGCCTGCTCAAGCTGCTGGTGCAGCTGGTGCAGGCGCGGCGGGTGCTCGAGCTCGGGCTCTTCACCGGCTATTCCGCGCTCTCGCTCGCCGAGGGCCTGCCCGCGGATGGCGAGTTGATCAGCTGCGACATCGATCCGCGCGCCGGCGAATTCGCCCAGCGCTACTTCGCGCTCAGCCCGCACGGGCGCAAGATCACCGTCAGGATCGCACCCGCGCTCGAGACCTTGCGCACGCTCGCCCCGCCTTTCGACCTGGTGTTCATCGATGCCGACAAGGAGAACTACCCGCTCTACTACCGCGCCGCGGTCGAGCTCCTGCGTCCGGGCGGGGTGGTGGCCATCGACAACACCCTGTGGAGCGGGCGCGTGCTCACCCCCGGCGATGCCTCCGACCGCGCCATCGACGCGCTCAACCGCGAGATCATCGCCGACGAGCGGGTGGAGAACGTGCTCCTGACCGTGCGCGACGGGCTGCAGCTGGTGCGCAAGCGCGGCTGAGCGCCCGGCAAGCCCGGGGCGCCCTGCGCTCTCTGCGCTCTCTGCGCTCTCTGCGCTCTCTACGCGCCGTGCGCGCCTCAGCCGCGCTCAGGCCTCGAGGTAGTAGTCGCCAGTGACCTCCGCCACCCGGCGGTCCCAGCGGGCGAGGAACTGCGCCTGGGTGGCGGCGTAGAGCGGGCTGATCTCGATGCGAGCGCGCTCCGGCAGGCGCACGTTGACTCCGGCGGCGGTGAGCCAGGCGGCGTACTGGCGGCTGGCGAGCGCAACTGCGGTCGCCGGGCTGT